>CAYTLS010000037.1:0-9746 GCA_964438745.1 uncultured bacterium | reverse complement strand
TGATGCCATTGATCGAAGAAACCAAAAAACGTCGCGCCGAAGGAAAACCGAATCTGTTTAACAGCCACATGTTTGACGGGTGTGAACTCTCACTGGAAGAAAACATGAACAAAGCGGAAGAAATTCTGAAAATTTGTGCCGAAAATGAAATCATTCTTGAAATCGAAGCCGGAGTGGTCGGTGGTGAAGAAGATGGTGTTAACCGGGAAAATGTTGACACATCCAAACTCTATACAACCCCGCAGGATATGGTTTATGTCCACGAAAGACTCAGCAAGATCAAAGGCGCCGACTTTATGTTTGCCGCTACTTTTGGCAATGTTCATGGTGTTTATAAACCCGGTAATGTTGTGCTGAAACCTTCCATTTTGAAAGAAGGTCAGCAAGCCGTTGCTGATAAATATGGTGACGATGCCAAATTTTGGTTAGTTTTTCATGGTGGCTCCGGCTCCAGCCTGGAAGAGATTCATGAAACCCTGGAATATGGCGTTATCAAAATGAATATTGATACCGATACGCAGTACGCTTTTTCAAGACCGATTGTAGACCATTTTTTCAAAAACTATGACGGGATTTTAAAAGTCGACGGTGAAGTTGGCGTAAAAAAAGTCTATGATCCGCGCAAATACCTGGCAAAGGGAGAGGCCGGCATGGCTGACAGAGTTGTTGAAGCCTGCAAAACCCTGAAATGTGCCGAACAATCGGTAAAACTGTAGAAACCAGGATAAATTAGTTATTAAACTCACCTCATATTATATTATGGGGTGAGTTTTTTATTTAAACCAAAGAGATATAATGTATTTATACAATAAGAAAAAACGCTATTTTGCCCAGGTAACCGGTGGTCTGGAAAAACTGGCCATCGAAGAAGTCAAAGAATTGGGCGGTTATGGCTGTGAAACAGCTTATCGCGGAATTTATTTTTCCTGTGAAATGAAGAATTTATACAAAATTATCTACCGGTCAAGAATATTAAACAGGGTTCTGGCACCGTTAATTCAATTTCGGGCTTTTGATGACAAACAATTATATGGAAATGCCAAGAGTATTAAATGGAAAGAAATTCTGACATTACAAAAGAGTTTTAAAATTTATGCTAATTCCTCCCATAGTAAACTCCGTCATTCAACCTATGCCGCACAGGTTTTAAAAGATGCTATTGTAGACCAATTTCGGGATGAAACCGGAGATCGCCCCAGCGTTGACAAGGACAATCCTGATGTCGTTCTTAATCTATACATTCACAGTGACAAAGCCACCATCAGTCTCGACCTGTCCGGGGAATCGCTGCATAAACGGAAATATCGCAAAGTTAGTACAAAAGCGCCCATGCAGGAAACTTTGGCAGCGGCTATTGTTCGCGCCTCCCGGTGGCAGGGAGAAACGCCATTGTATGATCCAATGTGTGGATCGGGTACACTATTGAGCGAAGCGCTGATGCATTATTGTCGAATCCCGGCCGGTTATTTCAAAGGAGGATTTGGCTTTTATAATTTACCCGGTTTTGATGAGAATGACTGGCAGCATGTAAAACAATTGGGGGATGAGCAAATACGTGAATTACCGCAAGGCCTGATTGCCGGTAGTGACATTGACGCCGAAGCGATCAGGGCCGCCGGAGAAAACCTCTCAACCTTTCAGGAAGGTATAAAGGTAGGATTAAAGATCAGTCCCTTTAATAAATTACCCGAAATGATTAATTATACGATCATTTCCAACCCCCCTTACGGTGTGCGCATGGGTAAAGAAAAAGAACTTCGGAAATTGTATAGCGATTTTGGCGATTTTCTGAAAAATTCCTGTAAAAACAGCACCGCTTATATCTATTGTGGAAACCGGGAATTGATCAAGCATATCGGTCTGCGGACCTCTTTCAAAATGCCAATGAAAAGCGGTGATCTTGATGGTCGCCTGATCAAATTGGAATTATATTAGGAGCCTTTGAAATGATCGAACTGGCCTTGCATGAAAAATTTGTACTGCTCACTATTAATGATGAAAAAGGCACCATTGCTTATGGATATTCCCGGAGTTATGGATTTGCCGGTATCATCCTGATGGAATTATTTAACAAAGAGTTGATTAAGATTGAAGACAAAAAAATCCTAATTCCGGTAAAATCAGCCCCTTCTAATCTTTTAAATGATGCGCTGGAAATACTGAAAACCAAGAAAAAGCCTCCAAAAATTAACGGGGCAATTCACCTGTTGAGTCAAAAGATGAGTAAACATTTTGACCAGGTTATTGATGGATTGGTCGATAAGGGAATCCTGAAAATAGAAGATAAGAAAGTGCTTTGGATATTCAATGTCAAACATTATCCCACGCAAAATCCGGAGCCGGAAAACCTGGTAAAAAGCAAACTTAAAAGTATTGTCCTTTATGGTGATCATGCCGACCGGGAGAATCTCTGTTTAATCAGTATGATTCATGTGCTGGATCTATATAATGAGGTTTTCACAAAAGAGGAAAAGAAAAAAGCCCGGAAAAAAATCAAGGAGATTGTCAAAGAACAGAAATTCGCTAATGATATTCAGGATATTATACAGCAGGAAATTATGATTGCGGTCAGCGCCAGCGTGGCTATAGCAACTACGACAGCAACCAGCTAATTATTCCTATGAAAAAGCATAATAAATCTTTAAGTTTAGAATCGTAATTTTAATAAACAGGAGAAGCAATGAAAAAACAATTATTACTAATTCTTTTGATTTCATTAATGATTTTTACTTGTGGTCAAAAAGAAGAAAAGTTTACATTTGAGACTGGTACCCAGGCTTATGAACTAGCAGATACATTAGCAACTAAAATAGAACGTCTTGATCCAAAGAAAAATGAAGTTTTGGTGAAAACGGAAGATTTTAACGTAACAGTTGGCGAAACTTTAGAAGCTATTTTCCAGAATTTTGGTCCCAATGCGAAGCAATTGGCCAGTATGCAAACTGATGTTGTAAAAAATATCATAATGAGCAATGCCAACGGACTTGCAGAAAAAAAGTTACTCGAAAACAAGGCCAGGGAAATGGGCTTCACTGTTGGCGAAGCCGAAATCGACTCGGTGATGCAGATGCAATATGAGGCTGCCGGAGGCAAAGAAGCTTTTGAACAGCGTATCGCTGAAAATAATATCGAATTATCAGTGGTTCGGGAATCGATTGAGAGCGGCATGCTGATCAGTGCATTATTGGATGAACAAATTAAAACTGAAGACTTTGTAATAACCGATGCTGAAATCAGAGCCAAATTCCAGCCCGAATCCGGTCGTCGCGCACAACACGTGCTGATTGATACACGTCAGGATACAACACCTGAACAAAAAGCGGCAGCCAAAAAAGAAATTGAAGCCGTATTGGCAAAAGCGAAAATGGGTGACGATTTTGCTGAACTGGCAAAAAAATATTCCGATTGTCCAAGTTCCGAAAAAGGCGGCGATCTGGGAAAATTTTCTAAAGGACAGATGGTTCCTGAATTCGACGAAGCGGTATTTAATATGGAAGTCGGAGAGATCAGTGATGTTGTTGAGACTCAGTTTGGTTATCACATTATTAAGTTAAATGAAATACTTACAAATGATTTTGAAGATAAGCGGGAAGAACTTAAAAACCAGGTAATTGATGAGAAAAAGCGTGTCGCGTATGAAGAATACTTAACTGAATTAAAAGAAAATAAAAATTATGAGGAATTAACTCTGTAAAATAATTTTCTTTAGAATAATTCTTAAAAGGCTGAAATTATTACTGTTTCAGCCTTTTATTATTTTGGAGGAACCAATGAAAATATCCCAGCCAACTTTTTTAGTGGATTTAAAAAAATGTCGACGAAACATCGATAAATTTATAACCATAGCCAATAAGCACAGGATTGAGCTGAGACCTCATTTTAAAACCCACCAATCCACTCTCATTGGTGACCTATTCAGATCAGCCGGTATCACTAAAATTACGGTATCATCCGTACCCATGGCTGAATGGTTCGCATCACAGGAATGGAAAGATATTACGATCGCCTTTCCCCTGAATATTTTGGAACTTAAAAAGATTAATAATCTTGCCGGAAAAATAACCCTGAACCTGTTGATAGATAACCGCGCGCATATTGATGCCCTGCAAAACCAATTGCACAAACCGGTTGGTATATTTACCGAAATTGATACCGGCGATCACAGAACGGGAATTGCAGCAGAGGATATTGATAAAATCGCTTCGCTGGTAAATCAAATAAACAGTTCAGAGATAACAGTATTTAAAGGCTTTCTCACCCACGCCGGGCATACCTATCATGCCAAAAATAAACAGGAAATCCATCAAATACATGATCAAACAATTAAACAAATGGAAAATCTTAAAACCCTTTTCCAGGATCATTATCCACTCATTTCCATTGGCAATACCCCTTCCTGCAGCCAATCTGATAATTTCGCCGGTGTCGATGAATTCAGGCCGGGAAATTTTGTATACTACGACTTAACCCAGCTTTTTCTGGGCGCTTGCAAGGAAGAAGAAATAGCGGTTGTACTGGCGGCACCGATTGTATCTAAAAACCGGAAAAAATATGAAATTACAATTCATGGTGGCGGCGTTCATCTCTCCAAAGAATTTTTGAAAATAAATGATCAACAGATTTACGGAAAACCCGTCTTATTACAAGAAAAAGGCTGGTCAAAGTCGCTGGACAACTGTATTGTAACTAAATTATCACAGGAACACGGCACGATAAAAGTCAGTGGAAAATATGTTAATCAATTAAATATTGGTGATGTGATTGGAATTCTGCCGGTTCATTCTTGTATGACAGCCAATTTAATGAAAGCCACCACAAGGTATATCACACAGTGATTTTAAGTCCTTCATAAGCCAGGGAAATTTTCAAATGTCCGGATGCATAATGGGTTGTGTTATACGCTCTGACTTTTTGTAAATTTTCCTGTATTTCCAGATCGGTTTTGTCGGGATCATGATGAAACAACACCAGTTTTTTTACGTCGGCAGCATTGGCCAGGTCCACGCCCTTTTCACCGGTGCAATGGCCATACTCTTTTTTCTCATCAATTTCAGCAGCGCTAAACTGTGAATCAAAGATTAACACATCACCCTTCTTGCAAAAGGATTCCATTTCCGGCGTGACAGATTCAAAAAAAAGATCGGTCATGTAAATAACCGACTTGTCACCTTTTTGAACCTTGTAAGCATAGGATTTTCCCGGATGATTTTGTAACAAATGGGTGATTTCACAACAATCAATTTTGAAATTATTGCCGGATAAATGATAAAAGGATTTTTTGGCTTTCAACAGTTCAAATCCGACAGGAAAAAAGCGGTGATCCTGCTGATATTCCAGGCGTAGTTTTAATTTTTCCAAGGGGCTATAGAATTTTAAGTGGGATTTTTTATCGTGAGCGGGTTGAAAAAATGGTAATCCCGAGATATGATCCCAATGGGTATGGGAGAGAAAGATATGAAATTCATGATTATATTTTTCCGGGTGCTTTTCGATATATTTACCCAAAGGCTTCATGCCGCTGCCCATATCCATAATCAGGGTTTTGTCAACTGTATTGATTTCTATGCAGGCAGTATTTCCTCCAATAGAGCCAAAATCCAGCGGGGAAAGGCTTTCCAGAAATTCCCGCAATTTGTCATTATCATTGAGTTTTTCATGAGATTTTTTTTTGGCCAGAAATATTAATTTCTCTTTAATTTGCTCAGTTGATATAGGCGTCGGAATAGAACCGCGGACACCCCAAAATTTTATTTCCATAAATTTCTTTTGTCAATTGTTAATAAATTACGCTCAATAATAATAGAATATATAAAATAGAAGTTTGATTTGGAACACTTAATGAAAAATATATTTGATTTTATGGATAATTGATTTAGTTTGCTGGAAAATTATGAGGACAAACTTGATTAAAAAACTTTACCGGGAGTTAGATAATTTTCCCAAGCGAATCAGGCGAAAAGAGAAACATGAGTTGCTGGACTATATCACTGATAAAATGACAAACTTTGGATATGAAATCCGTAAAACCAACGGCCGCTATATTTTTAAATCCGTTAATCTTGAGACGACGAATGATCAGGCGAAAGTCATCCTTGGCGCTCATTATGATACGCCAACGATCCTACCTTTTTTCTTCGAATACCTATTCAAAATTTTTGGCCATACACGACAGTTTTTTATGATTTTCGGCCTTTTATTACTCTATACCGGTTTTCAATTTATCGCCGGAGAATTTCCAGCCTACCACTGGCTCTTCGACATAATTAAATATTTATTCTGGCTATCTTTCATTACCCTGCTGATCCCAAATCCAAATAACAGGAATGACAATACCAGTGGCGTTGTGACATTATTGGCTTTGGCAGAAAAATTATCCAATCATGAACACTTAAAAGAGCGCGTCAAATTTGTTTTCTTTGATAATGAGGAACTGGGGCTGCTCGGTTCTTTTATGCAGGCTAAAAAATGGAAAAAACGGCAATTTTCGGTGAAAACCAAAAAGTTTGTCACGGTGGACTGTGTTGGCCGCGGAGAGGTCCCGGTCATTATCTATCATAAAAAGGATAAGATCGCTAAAAAATTAAAGGAAATTTTTACAGCAAACTCCCAGCAAGCCCGATCGATCCGCCTGCCTTATTATCCGCTTTCCGATAATTATGTTTGGGGAAGTTCCGGCGCTGTTAATATATCCTGGATGGACAAAACAGTGATCCCCGGCGGATATTATATCCGGAATATTCACTCGCCCAAAGACGATGATGTTGATTATAATAAACTGGAAACAGTCACCAATGTCTTGCTCGAATTCATTAAACAAGGGAACGACTATGAAAAGTAACCTTATCAAGGGCTATTTCTACACCTTTCTGGCTTTCCTGATCTGGGGTTTTTTGCCGGTCTACTGGAAGCAGTTAAGCCATGTCACAGCTCTCGAAATTCTTGTCAATCGAATTTTGTGGACTTTTATTATATTATTTATTTTAGTCCTGATCAGATATCGTCGGTATTTAATACAAATCATAAAAACAAACAAAGGCTTTAAATATTTATTGGTTTCCGCAATTTTTCTTGGCACCAACTGGTATCTATTCATTTACGCCATTAGCATCAATCGAATACTGGATGCCAGTCTGGGATATTACATAAATCCCTTAGTGAGTGTATTATTAGGCGTGATCTTTCTCAAAGAAAAACTTCCGAAGCCTCAGCTTCTGGCAGTATTACTGGCAATGATTGGCGTACTTTACTTGACCTTAAATTTCGGACGATTGCCACTCATTTCTCTGACCTTAGCCTTTTCTTTCGGTTCCTATGGTTTGGTGCGTAAAAAGATCAATATTAAACCAATTCCGGCGGTCATGATAGAATCAATGCTCCTTTTTCCGCTGTTCCTGTTTATTTTTATACTTTCGATTGACTCCTTTCAGAACGTAATGATTTTTAATGCCAATTTTCAGACTGTATTTTTGCTGATCTGTGCCGGCGTGGTGACCTTGGTTCCGCTGGTACTGTACGGTCAGGGTGTAACAATGATACCGCTTAAAAGTGTCGGGTTCATTCAGTATATCACACCGACATTTATGCTGCTGATCGGCACTATCATGTATGGCGAACCCTTTACCACCGTGCATCTGGTTAGTTTTCTATTTATCTGGCTGGCACTGGGCATTTATACCTGGTCAGTTTTGAAACGGTAACTATTTACAAAGTCAGGGATTAAGACTTCCTACCGGGATAATAAAATATCGTGATTTTATAGTTATCCTGTCGTTTTTATGGAAGATTCACCAAGAGTTCACTAAATTAGACCCATGAAAATATGCCTGATACAGCCACCGATCGATGACTTTTATGCCACTGAGATCCGTAATATTCCGCTGGGCTTGCTCTCCATTGGTGCGCAATTGAAAGAACACACAGTGTCTCTGGTTGACCTTAGAAAAGCTAAAACCAGAGGGATATCATTTCCGGAAGAATTTGAGGAATTGAAACAATACTACCGACAGGATGATAAATCCCCCTTTGGGCTCTATAAAAATTATTACCGGTTTGGCTACAAAAAAGAAGAATTCAACAATAGTATTCCGGAAAACATTGACCTGTTTGGTCTCAGCGCCAATTTTATAACTTATTCCAATAATATTATTGAGCTCATCGATTTTCTTTGGCAATACCGGCCGGAATCAAAAATTATTGTTGGTGGTCATGCCTGCGCTGCAACTCCGGGTTATTTTATTAAACATGGTGCTGATTTTGAAATTTATGGCGAAGGTGAAATTGCATTCCCTGCTTTAATTGAAGCCATTACAAAACAACAAGCAGACCTCTCGCCTATTCCAAACCTGATTTGGGGAAAAGAAAAAGAAATTATCATCAATGAGCAAACCTTCATTCAAAATCTCGATGATCTGGCATTTGCAGACTACATGATTCCCGGCACTCCCCGATATACACTGAGCCGAAAAAAGCACGCTATGCTGATGATCAGCCGGGGTTGTCCCAATCATTGCAGTTTTTGCTCTATTCACCAGGTCATGGGTCATCACTACCGTATTCGCAGCGTTGACAATGTCATTGCAGAAATTGATGAAAAAATTCACCAGGGTTTTCGCTCTTTTGATTTTGAGGATGACCATTTTGGTGGCAATCGTAAATGGCTGACCAAATTTCTCGATCGAATTATTGATAAATATTCAGGCTATAATCTTTCTTTTCAGGCCATGAACGGTATCACTGCCAGCAATCTTGATGAAAATTTATTGATTAAAATGAAACAGGCTGGTTTTTCATCATTAAACCTGGCGCTGGTGAGTGAACAGCAAACTAAACAAGGACAACTTAACCGTCCTTTTAATACAGAGAAATTCACCGAATTGGTATATCTTGCGAAAAAACATAATTTCTTTGTTACCACTTATATCATATTGGGGTTGCCCGGTCATACCATTGAACAAATGCTGAACTCAATTTTATTTCTGGCAGAATTGCCGGTACTTATTGGGCCCTCATTTTTCTACCTGGTACCGAAAACACCAATTTTTGAAAAGTGTCAAGACCAAAATAAGATACCCGATAAGTATTCTAAATACCGCTCAGCTTATATGCCTTATGAGACAGAAAACTTCAAGCGCAAAGACCTGATGACTCTGTTTCGCATAACCAGAATCATAAATTTTATGAAGGAGATTAGGTCTCTTGATCTGCAACCTGCTTATCAAATTACAAAAAATAAAATTGTAATTGATGATAAAATTATGGGTAATGAAACCAGGCTGCAAGTAGGTTTAGCCCTTTTTGAGTTATTAACAAAAACAAAACAAATCTATGGGGTGAAAAAACAGCAAAAAAACCATTATGAATTGAGACAGGAAACAGTAAACCCGGGGATTATCGATTCATTTTCAAATTATTTGAAAGCCATCGGAATTTGTTAATTTTATTTTCCCCTTAAAAATTTTTACCATCGCAAACAAAAACGAGGCTGCCTCACGACAGCCTCTCCAGGTTAAGTAAGGGTCTCTACTAGAAACCTACACTAATAGAAAAGTATTGATTCGCATCAAACAATTCCATCGGTCTGAACGCATAATCAAAATATACTTTTGTACCCGCCATGACCATGTTGAGTCCCAAACCATAGCTTAGGTCAAACTGGGCATCCTTGTCCCAATCCCAATCATCAGGATAGAGATTCTGGATGTAACCGGCTCTGAGAAACAGAAGATTATTAAAATTCACTTCTCCAC
>CAYTLS010000036.1:0-9765 GCA_964438745.1 uncultured bacterium | reverse complement strand
GAAAGTATGAAAATCGGGTTCGGCACTTTACAATGGTCGGCAGATATCGCCATTGAGGAAGAGCAAAAAAGAGACAATAAAGAGGTAAAAAAAGAAAGCAAAATGGCAACCGTCTTATCCACACTTTTCGCTTTTGCGATGGGAATCGGCTTGTTTGTAGTGCTGCCTTTATTTTTAACCACCAAATTGCTCAATATTGAGAAACAGGCATTTTCCTTTAACCTCATTGCCGGCAGTTTTCGTATCATATTTTTTCTGATTTATCTATGGCTGATCTCACTGATGAAAGATGTCAAAATTCTTTTTCAATATCATGGTGCGGAGCATAAAACCGTTTTCGCATTCGAAGATGGCAAAGACCTTACTGTAGAAAATGTTCGTCCTTATACTACCTTTCATCCTCGCTGTGGAACCAGTTTTATTTTTATCATTTTGCTGGTATCGATATTGATGTTTGCGATCATTGACTCTCTGGTAATTCTCGCCCTGGGCGATATTACCCTCCCCTTGCGCATTCTTTTCCACATTATTTTACTGCCCCTGGTTTCGGGAATTGGTTATGAAGTGCTAAAATTGTCAGCCCGCTACCAGGACAATCCTGTTTTTTCTGCATTAACAAAGCCTGGGTTATGGTTGCAACGAATCACTACCAGCCAACCGACTGATGAACAACTTGAAGTAGCCATTACCTCCTTAAAAACCGCTTTTGGTGATAAATACAACGTGTACAAAGGCCAAAAATATAAAGCTGAAGCAATCGATTAAAAAGGGTATTTTATGCTCGATAAATTAAAAGAAGTACAAGCACGCTACAACGACATTAATAAAGAAATCGTCAAACCGGAAGTGATCAACAATCAGGAACTATACGCTAAACTCACAAAAGAGCATAGTGACCTTCAACCGATCGTCGAGCAGGGCAAAGAATATATCCAGGTCTGCGAAAAAATAGAAGAAGACAAAGAAGTTCTCAACGGTAATGACGAGGAATTGATCGAACTGGTCAATATGGAACTGGATGAATTGGAAGAACGCAAAGAGAAAATGGAAGAAAAATTAAAATTCTTGCTGCTTCCCAAAGATCCCAATGACGACAAAAATGTCATTATCGAATTAAGAGCCGGAACCGGTGGAGATGAAGCAGCTCTATTTGTGTCGGATCTCTATCGAATGTATACCAAGTATGCTGAAAATAATAACTGGGAAAATGAAACATTACAAAGCAATAAAGTCGGTGTCGGCGGCCTGAAAGAAATTTCTTTCGGTTTAAAAGGCCAGGGAGTATACGGAACCATGAAATTTGAATCCGGAGTACACCGTGTTCAACGTGTCCCGGAAACGGAAACTCAGGGTCGCGTTCATACATCAGCTGCCACAGTGGCAGTATTGCCGGAAGCTGAAAAAGTAGATATTCAAATCGAAAATAAAGACTTGAAAATTGACACCTACCGCGCCAGTGGCGCTGGTGGCCAGCATGTCAATAAAACCGAATCTGCCATCCGCATCACCCATTTACCCACCAATCTTGTTGTGACCTGTCAGGACGAATCATCCCAGCATAAAAACAAAGATAAAGCAATGAAAATTCTGCGCAGCCGCTTGCTGGCAAAAAAACAGGCCGAACAACAGAAAAAGATATCAGCCAAACGGAAATCCATGGTAGGCAGTGGTGACCGCAGTGCTAAGATCCGAACTTATAATTTTCCACAGGGGCGGGTCACTGATCACCGTATTAATCTAACGCTATATAAATTAGATAAGATCATGGAAGGTGATCTGGACGAAGTGATTAACGAAGTCAAGGTCGCTCACAATATGGAATTGCTAAAATCTTCAGGTCTCGGAGACTAAAGCAGCCGGCAATGAGCAATAGCGGCAAAAATATCTGGCGCATTGTTGATTTACTGGAATGGTCCAAGGCCTATCTTCACAAAAAAAATATTGAATCCCCTCAAATCGAAGCAGAATTAATGCTGCGGGACATATTAAAACTATCCCGTCTGGAAATCTATCTCAACCACAATCAGATCGTCAATCAATCAGAACGGGACCAATTAAAAGACTATATACGCAAAAGAGTTTCCGGCATACCTATACAATACATCCTTGGTTATACCGAATTTATGGGCTACAAAATCCTTGTTTCACCGGATACATTAATACCCCGCCAGGATACTGAAGTAATTGTAGAACAAATTTTTGACAAATATGATCAAGAGCAGCCACTCAAAGTTCTTGATCTTTGTACCGGCTCCGGATGTATTGCTGCCGCCCTGGCCGGGGAGTTTCCAAATGCTCAGGTTACCGCTCTGGATGTCAGCCGCCCGGCCCTAAAAATAGCCTATCAAAATTTTAAAAATCTTAACCTCGATGACAGAATCAAAATTTCACATCAGGATTTGCTGAATAACCCAACTATCGATCAAAAATTTGATATTATTATTTCCAACCCACCTTATATCAGTGGCAAGATGTATGATGATCTTGATCCCCTGGTCAAGCACAACGAGCCCGCTATTGCCTTAAACCCTGGTAATGACGAGCTGATCTTTTACAAAATTATCGCTGATATGACAAGCGATAATCTGACAGAGGGCGGTGAACTTTATGTCGAGATCGGTGGAGACTACCAGGTGGAAAAGATAAAAAAAATATTCATTGAAAAAGGTCTGAAAAATCTTGAAATTATAAAAGATTACAATACAATTTCAAGAGGCATAAAGGCTACCAGATAATCAATGAATAAAATTTTTGCGGCAGTGCAACTGCTTCGACCATTAAATATTTTTCAATCCATAATTGCGGTATTCATAACAGCAGCACTATTTCCAGGTTTTCCGGATCTGACCACCATAATCCTGGCAGCAGCCGTGACTAGTGCTTTTCTGGCCGGTGGCAATGCGATCAATGACTATTTTGACTATAATACAGACCTGACAAATCGGCCCGGGCGCCCATTACCATCAAAGACTTTAACAAAACCATCAGTTATACTCATTACATCTATCTGTTTTATTATTGGTATCATCCTTTTTATCCCTGTTGCAACAAGATTATCAGCCAGCATACTTGTTATCAATCTAATCTTGCTGATAATCTATACACCGCTTTTAAAACCGACCTTGTTTTTCGGTAATCTGACAGTCAGCTATCTGTTGGGGTCTGTCTTTCTTTTTGCCTCAGAAATTTTTGGGGACTACAGAGTTGGGATCATCCCGGGGTTATTAGCTTTTTTCTTCAATCTTGTTCGGGAATTGATCAAAGATATGGAGGATCTGAAAGGTGACCGTGACACCGGTGTCAATACGATCCCGGTTCAGCTGGGATTGCCAGCTTCCCGGCAAATTGCATTTTTTTTACTGATCTTAATTATCGCATTTTGCTTGGTACCATACACTTTCAATATTTATGGAGTTTACTATTTGATAGCTGTTATTATAAGTGTTGAAATTCCTTTGTTTTTTGTTTTATATTTACTGCTGAACAGTGAGAAAAAAAGTGATTTTTCCCAACTGTCAAGGATTATGAAACTACTTGTTTTTTGCGGTCTATTTTCAATTTTTCTTGGGAAATTTTAAACGATGAAAAAATTTATTCACCTTCACAATCACTCGGACCTTAGCCTCTTGGATGGGGCGATGAGTGTTGATCAACTAATCGATCGCGCTGTGGAACTGAACATGGATGCCATTGCCCTGACAGAACATGGCAACATGCTCAGTACCATTGCATTTTATAAAGCAGCCAAAAAAGCCGGTATCAAACCCATTATTGGCTGTGAAATCTATACAACCAAAGATCGGTTTCTAAAAAAATCTACAAAAAAGGGTCATGGCAATTACAATCACCTGGTCTTATTGGCAATGAGTAGTAAGGGATACAAAAACCTTGTGAAAATTGTATCAAAAGGATACACAGAAGGATTTTATTATAAACCCCGTGTTGACAAAAAAGTCCTGCGAGAATATAGTGAAGATCTGATCTGTTTGTCCGGTTGTGTCGCCGGAGAGCCGCAACAATTATCAGTCGCCGGTGATTATGAAAAAGCCAAAGCCGCGGCGTTGGAATATGCAGAGATTTTTCCCGGGCGGTATTACCTCGAAGTGCAAAACCATGGTTTGGATGATGAAGTCACCTGGCGTGAAGCCGCCAAAAAGATTTCTGAGGAAACCGGCATTCCAAGGGTCGCCACGAATGATGCCCATTACGCCAAAAAAGAACATTGGGAAGCCCATGATGTGCATATCTGTATCGGCATGCAAAAGGAATTCGACGATCCCAAAAGAATGCGGTATGAGCCATTTAATTACTGGCTGAAAACCCAGGATGAAATGGAAGAACTTTTTCCTGACGATCCGGAAGTGATTGAAAATACAGTGACGATCACTGAACAGTGTAATGTCGATTTCACTTTTGGGGATTACCATTTACCAAAATTTAAAATTCCCGATTCCTTTGAGAATGAGGATGACTACCTGCGTCATCTGGTCTACCAGGGACTGGAAGAACGTTATGATGATATTACAGAAGAAGTCAAAGAACGAACTGAACATGAATTGCAGGTTATCAGGGACATGAAGTTTGCCGGATACTTTCTGATCGTTCAGGACTTTGTAATCTGGGCCAAGGAAAATGACATTCCTGTTGGGCCGGGGCGAGGGTCCGCAGCTGGTAGTATCGTTTGTTACGCCACTAAAATCACTGACATTGATCCCCTTCCTTTTGATCTGCTCTTTGAGCGGTTTCTGAATCCCGAACGGGTCAACATGCCCGATATTGATATTGATTTTGATGATGAAAAGCGGCCGCGGGTGATTGAATATATCAAAGAAAAATATGGCAAAGAGAGCGTCTGTAATATTATTACCTTTGGAAAAATGAAAGCCAAAGGTGTGATCCGCGATGTTGGCCGCGTCCTTGGCATTCCCCTGACGGAAGTTGAAATGATTGTCAAACTGTTTGATGAATCGGGAGAAAAAACACTTAAAGAGGCTCTCAGGAATTTCAAAGAGTTGAAGGTGAAAGCTGATGAAAGCCGGAAATTCAAAAAGTTATTTGATATCGCGACGGTACTGGAAGGCAATCATCGGCAGCATGGAATTCATGCCGCCGGAATTGTTGTAGCTCCCAGTGACCTGACCAATTATCTGCCGATCCAGGTGGGCAAAGATAATATCATCACAACACAATATGACATGAAATGTATTGATGATATGGGGCTGCTGAAAGTTGATTTTCTCGGGCTGCGAAACTTATCTGTTATTGACCGCACGCTGAAAATGTTGCGTGAAAAAAACATCCTTGTCGATCTGGAAAATATCGATATGCAGGACGAAAAAACCTACGAGTTATTTGGTAATGGTAAAACAATTGGGGTTTTCCAGTTTGAATCACCCGGCATGCGTGAATATCTTTCCAAATTAAAACCAACCTGTCTTGATGATCTGATCGCGATGAATGCGCTCTATCGCCCGGGACCAATGGAAAATATCGAAGAATTTATTGCCCGCAAGCACGGACATAAAGAAATTAAATATATGCATCCCAAACTGGAACCTATCCTGGAAACCACTTATGGTATTATTGTTTACCAGGAGCAAGTGATGCAGATCGGTCAGGTGATCGGGGGATTTTCACTGGGCAAAGCAGACCTGATGCGACGAGCCATGGGCAAGAAAAAATATGAGATTCTTGAAGAACTTCGCAAAGAATTTGTGGAAGGTGCTGAAGCCCAGAAAATTGACGGCAAACTGGCCACAGAAATTTATGACCTGGTCTTTAAATTCGCGTCTTATGGCTTTAACAAAAGTCACTCGGCAGCTTATGCATTTTTGGCCTATCAGATCGGGTACTTAAAAGCCCATTATCCCGCTGAATTCATGGCCGCCAACTTAACCAGTGAAATGAATGATTCCGACCGGGTTGTGATCATGTCAAAAGAAGTGACTGACCTTGGAATGGAATTGTTGCCTCCCAATGTAAACTACAGCGAAGTTTTTTTTCGTCCTGAAGGCAATGGCATACGTTTCGGTTTAAATGCCATAAAGAATGTCGGGAAAAACGCCTCACAGAACATTGTCGATATTGTACAGGAAAATGGACCGTTTGATTCCTTTTTCAAATTTGTTGATGAACTAGACCTGAGAACTGTTAACAAAAAGGCTTTGGAGAGTCTGGTAGCTGCCGGTGCAACCGATGATATGGAAGGTACACGTACACAAAAATTTCATGTCATTGATGAAGCCGTCAAACACGCTAAAAAATTGCAAGAAGAACAGAATACGAACCAGGTCTCCCTGTTCGGCATTGCCGGAACAGAAGAGAACATCATTATATCCGAACCGAAGCTACCGGATATTCAGCCCTGGTCAGAAAAAGAAAAATTAATGCGGGAAAAAACACTGGTTGGGCTCTATATTTCGGGACACCCGCTCGTCAAATATTCAACTGAACTGGATACGCTTTCCAACTATAAATTTGATGTCCCCCTGACTGAATGTAATCTGAAATATATAAAAACCGGCGGGATGATTACCTCTATTCGGGTAAAACTTGATCGCAAAGATCGAAAATACGCCATGTTGATGCTGGAAGGGCTTTCCGGCAGTGTTGGTGTTATGGTTTTCAACTCCGTTTATGAACAATGCAAAGAGTTCATTGAAGAAGACGCGGTGGTTTTCTTGGAAGGAAAAGTGGATATGAAATTTGGGGACGGAAAAATATTAGCTAATAAAATCACACCACTGGAAGGCGCTATTAGTCGAAAAACCAATAAAATACATATTAGTATTCCAACCAGTAAATACGCAACCCTACAAATCCAACAGATTCAGGAGATATTTAGCTCCCATACCGGCGATTGTGAAGTCATGTTCCATATCTTTGATAAAAAATCCAATAAAAAAAGCGTTCGTTTAAAAGAGCTTCGCATTGATCCCTCTATCAACTTTTTAAACGATTTACATAAAATATTCGACAAACAATACGTAAGGCTGGAATAATGATCGCTGTTATACAAAGAACATACTCAGAAGCAAAAGTAATCATAGAAAGTAAGACAGTTGGTAAAATTTCCAAAGGCCTTGTTATTCTGCTCGGGATCAACAAAGGAGATGATGAGCATAATGCCGATACACTAGCCGAAAAGATCGTTAACCTAAGAATTTTCAACGATAAAAATGGAAAAATGAACCACTCCTTATTAGATGTTAGTGGCGAAGCACTGATTATTTCTCAATTTACATTATCCGGTAATTGTAAAAAAGGACGTCGCCCCGGTTTTGATCAGGCTGAAAAACCACAGCGCGCCAAAGAATTATATCTCTATTTTCAGGAAAAAATCTATCAGTTAGGCGTTCATTATCAAACAGGACAATTTGGTGCAGACATGAAAGTTGATTTTATTAACGATGGCCCGGTAACTTTTGTCCTTGATACAGAAAAATTATAAATTGTTTAATCACCTTTTTTTAACTACTAATTGAAAGGTGAATATCATGAAAATAATGGAACCGGTAAAACGGTACAAACTCCCGATTAATCGTTGGCCCGAAAGCGATCAACCCCGTGAAAAACTCATTAAATATGGTGCGTTCAAATTAACGGATTCCGAATTACTGGCAATACTTTTACGAACAGGGTCGGATAAGATGTCAGCAATTGATCTGTCCCGAACCATTCTGGAGAAAAGCAGGGGCCTGGAAAAATTGGCTGGTTACTCTTTCAACAATATCATGGATATGAATATACGCGGAATAGGAAAAACCAAAGCTGTTACGATCTGCGCCGCAATTCACCTGGCACGTCGGCTGCATGCAGAAATCAATGGCCCAAAAAATAAAATTATTACAACTTCAGCCGAAATAGCCGCTATTTATATGCCCAAATTGCAAGATTTAAAAAAGGAAGTCTTCATTGCTGTTTTTCTGGATAGCAGCAATAAGATTATTAACGATTCTATTATAAGCGAAGGGACAATCAATGGCACCACTGTCACTCCCAGGGAGGTATTCCATGATGCTATCCGGGCATTAGCTGCTTCAGTAATTTTGATCCACAATCATCCTTCCGGTTCAATCAGCCCCAGCCGCGAAGATAAAAATCTGACTAATAAAATGACTAAGTCCGGCGATGCCCTTTGTATTTCTGTTCTTGACCATCTTATTATCGGTGGCAGTTCCTTTTATAGTTTTGCCGATGAAGGCATGTTATAGATAAAAAATAGTGCTTTTTGATTTCTTATTTTATATCTTATTGCGTAAAATCAATATAATTATGAGACGAAAATGAATATTCTGAAATTAGAGACAATCGAACAATACATGAATAATAAACCTGATAGTCTGCTTTTTACTATTCTGGTTGACGCGCTTATGAAAGACGGCCAATTAGAAAAAGCAGAAGAAGTCTGTCGTCAGGGATTAACACACTACTCCTATTTATCCGAAGGATATTATCTTTTGGCTGTTATTTTGTTGAAAAAAGGAAATCTTCTGGAAGGCATCAAACACTTACAAAATACGATCAACTACTGTCCAGGTCATATTTATGCCCACAAGTTGTTGTTACAATTAGGAAAAGAAAATTTAAGTTTAAGGGAGATTGACGATAGTCATAAAGTAATAGAAAATTTCGAAAAAAAAATTGGCCCAGTGGCTGATGATTCGCTCCCTCATTATTATCAGGATTTTGACGAAAAAAATTGGACATTAAAAAGATCTGATAAAGAACCATTCCTTGACGATACAGATATTTATAATCAATCAGAAGAAGTATCAAATCTTGTTACGAATTATGATGAACTTGACTTTGATAAAGACGATGAACCTGTCACGAATAAATTAAACGAAGATGAGGATGAAAAATATAACCGCTCACAGGATAAGATAACTAAAACTCAGCAGACTGAATCAGAAAAGCCTTCAAATCAACCCGATATCGATGAATTGGATATTATTGAAGATCCAGAGCAGCAAGAAGACCTCGATGACCAAGCAGAGAAATCAGAAGACCAGACATCGCAAGAGTCAATCGATCAGAAATTACAGGACTCCGAGTTTGAATTAGATCTGGATGAAAATATAGATGATGAAATAGATAATATACCAGATAATGCCTTAAATGAATCAGCTCCATTCGAACTTGATTTAGATGAAGAGAAAGATTATCTTGAACAAGATGATATGAATAACGATTCACCGGATTTCGATGAAATTGATAGAGCAATTGATGAGTTGGATCTAGATGAAGATATTGACTTAGAAACAGTAGAGACTGACGAAAAAACGAAACCCTCCTTATCCATCCATCCCGTACAGGAAAATTTTGAACAAAAAATTCTGCGGGAAATAGAAGAAAATCAATCGGAGGAGAACATTTCTGAGGAAGAGGAACAGGAAGAAGAATCTGAGCAAATCCCTGAGTTTAAAGGGACATTAAAAAATAACATCGATGCGACCAGCCAGAAAGAAACAAAAGAAAAGGTAAACCTCAATATTCCAATTCCAACCCTTACATTTGTGGAAGTACTAAAGAATCAAAAACTCTACGATCAGGCTCTGGAAATTTTGGAATTACTTGAAAAGAGAAGTTCAGAAAAAGAAAAAATTATACAGCAGAAAGAAGAAATTATACGATTGAAAGCCCAGGATACTTATTAGAATATATTGTCATAAATATATAAATAATGCCAACTGAGGTTGAGGTTGAGCCAATAGCAGATCAGGCTCAGTAGATTTACTGTAGTTACAAAACCACAAAAGTCCC
>CAYTLS010000035.1:2694-9781 GCA_964438745.1 uncultured bacterium | reverse complement strand
GAAACGATCAAGGCTTTGATCTGGATGTTGGCCGATTCGAAATCCTCATTCAAGGCTCTCTCTTTTTCGAATTCGGGCACACCATAGTTTCCAATCAATGGATAAGTCAAGGTCAAAATCTCTCCCTTGTAAGATGGATCTGTCAGACTTTCCGGGTACCCGGTCATGCCGGTATTAAATACTATCTCACCCGAGACAGATGCAGCATGGCCAAAAGAAGTACCACTGAAAATCATTCCATTTTCAAGTTGTAGTTCTGCTTTTTGTGTTTTCATTTTCCTCACACTTTTTAGTTGTTAACGATTCGCGTAATTTAATAAATTTGTGAAAAAAATCAGAGGGGTTTATTGTTGGGAATATAAAATTATATTATTTAAGTTTCTGATAATGTATAATTAAAAATAGAAGGTGTTTGTGATGAGAAAAAGTGTTGTATGGGGACTTCTATGGCTGTTTCTGACAGGCTGCGGCGAAAACGAAAATCTGAAAGTAATGAGTTTCAATATTCGGCTTGATAATGCTCAGGATGGTATTAATCAATGGAAAAATCGGAAAGAAATGGTCAGGAATGTGTTTGCAGAACAAAAAATTGATATTGCCGGTTTGCAGGAGGTCTTACAAAACCAACTGAATTACCTGATCAAAAAACTGCCGGAATATCAGATCTATGGCGTAGGACGCGATGACGGCAAAAAGGGCGGTGAAGCTTGTCCTATTTTATTCCGGAAAGAGCGATTCGAATTACTGAAAAGCAATACGTTTTGGTTGTCGGAAACGCCGGAAAAGTCCGGAAATCTCTGCTGGAATACGGTGTGCAATCGAATCTGCTCCTGGGTGAAAGTGAAAGATCGAAAAACAGGTGAGATCTATTATATTTTTAACACCCATCTGAGTCATGTCAGTAATTTGGCAAGGGAGAATTCTGTCGCACTTTTATTGTTACAAATTAATCAGATTGCCGGTGATTCAAAGGTCATTCTGACCGGTGATTTTAACTTTACAATGGACTCTGAATCTTATCATAAATTGATTGAAAATAATAAATTAAGACTCTGCAACGTGGCCGGATTGGCCAACTATGATTATCATGAAAATGATCATACATATAATGGCTGGGAACAAAGAGAGTATAAATCAATTATTGATTATATTTTTGTATCAAAAAATTTAAGGGTAAAAGCCTATGAAATTATGGTGAAAAAAGAAGGGGAAATCTTCATCTCAGATCACTACCCGGTGATAGCAGAAATTTATTGATCGATATGACAACTTTTTTACTTCAGATCCATCAAAGGGCTGTATGAAATAAACAATAGTGTGAAGGAGTATGAATATGAAAACCAGGATTTTAATTTTAACTACCTTAGTAGCATTGATGCTGAGTAATTGTCTCTATAGTGAACGAATCCGTGGAAATGGACGCAGTGTAACTTTTGAAGAAAATTATCGCGGCTTCGATGAGTTGGAATTTTCCAATGCCATTGAAGCGGAAATAGAATATGGTGATGAATACCAGGTGGTTGTAAGTATTGATGAAAACCTGAAAAATTATGTGGAAATAGAAAAACATGGTAACCAACTTTCTTTCGGATTACGGTCCGGTATCTCATATTCAAACATAAATTTTAAAGTTCATATCACAATGCCGCAATTAACAAATCTGGATGCCAGTGGCGCCTGTGAACTAAAGGTTAGTGGTTTCAAAACCAAAGAAGATCTAACTATTGATGTTTCCGGGGCAACCGAACTTGAAGCTTTTGTCAATGTCGGTAACCTGTATCTTGAAGTATCCGGTGCAAGTGAAATTGAATTGATCGGATCCGGTAAACATCTGGAAATTGACGGCAGCGGAGCCAGTGATTTAGAATTAGGTGATTTCAAAGTATTGACCGCAAGAATTGATATGAGTGGCGCCAGTGAGGTAGAAATCAATGTGCTGGAAAGTCTCAGCGTTGAGTTGAGTGGCGCTTCTGAAGTTAAATACTATGGCAACCCACAGATGAAACATATCAGCACCAGTGGCGCTTCAGAAATCAAAAGCATGGACTGATAACTAACTAATACTATAGATCCCATTCTATTAATCCTTTCACGGGAGTATTCCGTGAAAGGATTTTATTTTTTATGATTTCATTACCAGCCTGGATTTTTATTTAGAATATGGATATATTTTTTTACCAGACTTGCGGGGTTAACTCCTGTTTGTCAAATACTCAATTATCTAAAAATTGACAGTGATGCTGACAATAGATCAAAGATACGGGAAAAACATTGGAAAAGCTATTTAAACTGCAGAAAAATCAAATATCTGTAAAAACTGAAATCATTGCCGGAATCACAACATTTCTGGCAACCATGTATATTATTGTTGTTAATCCGGCAATCGTCAGTGTAACCGGGATGCCTTTTTCCGGCCTGTTAACCGCTACCGTGTTGGTTTCCGCTTTCAGCAGTATCATGATGGGGGTATATGCCAATAACCCGATTGTGGTGGCACCGGGAATGGGATTGAATGCCTTTTTTACCTACACTATCGTTATTGGTATGGATATTAAATGGGAGGTAGCACTGGGTGCTGTTTTTTGGTCTGGCGTGGTCTTTTTACTGTTATCTGTTTTTAATATTCGGGTGGCGATCGTGAAAGCTATTCCAAAACAAATTCGCTATGCAGTTGCAGCCGGAATTGGCCTTTTTATCACCTTTATCGGCTTTACCAAGGCCGGATTCATTGTCCATAATCCCGATACATTGATTGGTATGGGGCAATTTACACCAGCAGTGATTACTTTTTTGGCCGGGTTAATGATTACAGCAATTTTGTTGGTAAAAAGGGTAAAAGCGGCACTTATATTTGGAATTGCTATAACAACGATACTATCAATTCCTATTGGACGATTATATGGCGATGTTTCAGCAATTAATGCCGGTGTACCAACATTGGTTACCTGGCAGGGATTATTCGCGGCGCCGGACTTTAGTCTCTTTTTTGCTCTTGACTTTATCGGTTCATTAAAATTTTCTGTCATTCCGGTTATTTTCGCGCTAGTGTTTACCGATATGTTTAACAGTTTATCCACCTTTATTGGCGTCGCTGAGGCGGCTGACCTGACAGACAAAGATGGTGAACCCAGGCATGTCAGGGAGTCGCTCATTGTCGATTCGTTTTCTACTGCTATTTCGGGTCTGTTCGGCACTAGTAGTGGTACCAGTTTTATTGAGTCTGCGACCGGTATTGAAGAAGGGGGACGCACTGGATTGACTGCTGTCGTTGCCGGGTTGCTTTTTTTGCCTTTCATGTTTTTATCACCATTATTGTCTATTATTCCTGCGATTGCCACAGCACCGGCATTAATCCTGGTCGGTATTTTCATGATGAAACCGGTGGCCAAAATCAACTGGACAAATCTTGATGATTCGATTCCGGCGTTTTTGGGAATGGTATTGATACCGCTGACTTATTCAGTAACACTTGGAATCATCTGGAGTTTTCTATCCTGGACAATTATTAAATTACTGATCGGGAAAAAACAGGAAGTTCCGCCGATGCTCCTGATCATCGATTTTTTTGCGATCTTGTCCCTGGTGATTTAATAAAATTTTTATTTTCGAAAAAAAAGTATAATTTTCATTGGATCATTATTATTGAAAGGTGACTATGAAAATTATTCACACGTCTGATTGGCATATCGGAAGGAATTTATATAATAAAAAACGATACAGGGAACATTATCAATTTTTTTCATGGCTGAAAAATTATATTATTGCTGAAAAAATTGATATGCTGGTGGTATCCGGCGATATTTTTGATACCGGAACCCCTTCCAACCAGGCTCAGGAGATTTACTATCAATTTTTATGTGCAATTTCGCAAAGTCATTGTAAAAATATCATTATTACCGGTGGAAATCATGATTCTCCTTCATTTCTGAATGCTCCCCGGGAAGTGTTAAAGAACCTCAATGTGCGAATTTTTGGAGCCGTCGAGGAAAATATTACAGATCACATTATAAAAATTGACGATCAGGCGATTGTTTGCGCAGTACCTTATCTACGGGAACGTGACATTCGTAAAGCAGATTTTGGTGAATCCGATCAGGATAAACTTGCAAATTCCAGATCCGGAATAATCAATTTTTTTACTGAGATAGTTCAGCAGGCCCGAAAAATTGATGATACATTGCCCCTTATCCTAATGGGACATCTCTTTACAATTGGTGGAAAAGTTATTGAAGGCGATGGTGTGCGCGAACTTTACGTTGGTAACCTGAATAGTGTTGCTGCGGAAAATTTTCCCGATGATATTGATTATCTTGCCCTTGGACATCTTCATAGCGCTCAAATGGTCGGTGGAAAAGATCATTTTCGATATTCCGGTGCTCCGTTGAAAATGAGTTTTTCTGAAGCCAACCAAAATAAGTATGTCATTCAGTTGGAAATTGGTGATCACAAAATTAAAAAGATTGATAAAATTGAAGTTCCTGAATTTCAGAGACTTGAATCTGTTTCCGGCACCATGGAAGAGATTAAAAGTGAAATTAAAAAATTAGCCTGTGGAGATGAATCTGTCTGGTTGGAAGTAATCTACAAGGGCAAGGAATTACAGGGTAATTTACAACAGAATATTCAGGAATTGACCGCGGATACTAAGTTGGAAATTTTAAGAATTAAGAACATGAATGTTTATAATCATGCCATCCTAAAAGACAAAAATACACCGGATCTGAAAAGTATTACCGAAAAGGAAGTATTTGAAAAATGTTTACAGGACAATCAGGTGATTCCTGAAGAACAGCAATTGCTGACACAATTATTCAATCAGGTTTTGGAAGATATTTGGGATCAAGAATGAAAATTAAAACAATTAAAATAAAGAATTTGAACTCACTGGTTGGTGAGAAAACCATAGACTTTACGGATGTAGCCTTTGAAACCAACAGCATTTTCGCGATCATTGGACCCACTGGCTCGGGTAAATCAACCATTCTCGATGCTATCTGCCTGGCACTTTATGGCGAAACACCGCGGCTTGGTAAAATTACACAGTCCGGCAATGAGATCATGAGCCGCCATACCGGTGAGTGTGGGGCGGAATTGGTATTTGAAATTCGCGGAAAATCTTATCATACCAGTTGGTCTCATCACCGCGCCAGAAATAAAAGTGATGGTGCGCTGCAACCACCGAAACATGAAATTGCTTATTTTCCGTCCGGTGATATAATTGAATCAAAACTGTCTGCGACCCGGACAAAGGTTGAAGCACTTACCGGTCTGGATTTCAACCGCTTTAATCGCAGTATGATGTTGGCGCAAGGAAGTTTTGCCGCCTTTCTGGATTCAGGAGAGAAGGACAAATCCGAGATATTGGAACAGATCACAGGTACAGCAATATATAGCGAAATATCCCGCAAAGTCCACGAAAGACATAACAAAATTAAAGAAGAGACCAATATTCTGCGGGAAAAACTGGGTGTGGTCAGTTTGTTATCAAAGGAAGAAAAAGAGAAAATTGTAGAGGAAATCAGAGACCTGGGTGATACAATAAAAAAGTTATCCAAGGAAGCAAAAGAAATTGACCGGCAGATTAAATGTCACCAGGAAATTCAACAGCTTTCCTCGGCCATTAAAAAACTGGACGAAGAGCAGAAAGAATTTCAGGAACGAAAACAGGAGCAGGAGAAAAAACTGGAGATATTGCCCCGTGCGGAAAAAGCGCTGTCAATTAAACCCCTGCTTGTGGAATTGAAACGGTTGGATAAGGAAATTTCTGAAATTCACGATAATCTCACTGTTGCTGAAGATAGAAAACCGGCGGTGGAAAAGGAATTCAAAGAACTGAGCGAAAATTGTAAAGCATTAAAGCTGGAATTGGAAAACAAAACTGAAGCAGCAGATGACCACCGTCAATTATTTGGCAAGGTTCGTCTTTTAGACAGGGATATAGACAAAATAGTAGATGAGAAAAAAGAAATAAGTGAAAAAGGACACCGGATTCTGGAGAGATCAAAAACAAGCAAAAACGCTCTGAAGGAATTAACCCAAAAATCAGCACAGCAAAAAGAACGGCAAAGAGAGATCAAGCAATATCTTCAGAGTAATGAAAATGACAAATCTCTGATCGAAAATTTTGGAAAGATCGAAAGCAAGGTTGAGTCGATAAAATCCATTGAAGAGAAAATTTCCAGAACTCAAAAAGAAATTCAACACAAATATGTGGAAAAAGAAAAGATTTCCCATGACCGGACTGATATATCAGATTATTTGGAAACCTTAAATAAAAAAATCATAGAACTAAACTCCGGGGTCACTAAAAATAAGAATACACGAAACGCCTTACTAAAAGGTAAAACCATTCATCAGTTGAGAGAAGAAAATAGTCAACTTTATGAAATAATACCGAATTTGAATAATCTCATCAGTTTAATAAATGAACAGACAGAGCAAAATAAAATATGGCAATCATTACAACAGGAAACAGAAGAACTGAAAAATCAGAAAGAGAAATTAAATCAGAAAATTAAGAAATTAAGAGATAGCAAGGACCGAACAGAAAAGTCGGTGGATCAGTTAGAAAAGATTGTCCGGCAACAAATCTTGATCAAGAACTTGTCCGATCACCGCCGGGATTTGACAGTAGGAGAGCCCTGCCCGCTTTGTGGTTCAAAAGACCATCCTTTTGTTAATGAAGAATTGAAAGCACCGGATAAAGACCAGCAGCAACTGGAAGGGGAGAAACAGAGGCTGAAATCGCTGTCCGAAGAGTTATCTCAAAAAGAGCAGACGCTATCAGGATTAGACGGTAAGGTTAGTGAAAAAGAAAAGCAGGCCGAAGATGTTGAAGAGCAAATTTCAAAAACCGGTAAAACTATTGGAGAATTCGCTAAAAGTCTTGACATAGATGACATTACTGAAAATCAGGTTCAGAAATTAATTCAAAGGAAAGAAAGGCAACGGGATAAATTAAAAAACGCCATTTCTATGGTCGAGAATTTAGACGAGAAAATTCAGTCCTTAGCTGAAACTAAACAGGAAAAAGAACAAGAACTTCAGACATTAAAGGAAAGTGACCGGGAATTAAAATATCGTATTC
>CAYTLS010000035.1:0-2594 GCA_964438745.1 uncultured bacterium | reverse complement strand
GAACAAGAACTTCAGACATTAAAGGAAAGTGACCGGGAATTAAAATATCGTATTCAGGGGATTGAGAAGGAAATCGAGAATCTGGAAAAGAGCGGGGAACCGCAACAATTAAAAGCATTACACCATGAGTTTGCGGACTTAACAGAAAAATATAGTGTTAATCAAAATCTCGACTATGATAAACTTTTGGAATCATTGGAAAACCGGAAGCAGATGTACCGCCGAAAAATTGAAGAAAAGGAAAATCTAACTGAAAAAATTGCTACGATTGAGAATCAGATTGCTGTCAAACTAACAGAAGGTAAAAATCTGGCTGAAGAAATTCAGACGACAGAAAAAAAGATTGCAGAGTTAAACAACCGGGAAGCGACATTAAGCGCTGAAAGAGAGAAAATATTTGACGGAAAAAATCCCGATGTGGAAGAGGCAAAACTGAATAGTGAATTGAAATCCTTATCAGAAAAATTGACTGTTTTGGAAAAGGATAGGAATCGCTCTGACAAGGAATTAGAGATATTAAAAGAAAGAATATTGGAATTTTCAAACAGGTTGAGCGAACGGAAACGGACTAATGCAGAAAAACTCAGTGAATTTGACAGACAACTAGGTGCAAAAGGGTTTGCTGATAAACAAGCGGTTGAAGCGGTTTTAATTACCGATGAGGAAATAGAGAAACTACGGGAGTTAAAAGAGTCCCTGAAACTGAGAGAACATGATTTGGAAAGTTCGCTGATAAATAAACAGCGTGAACTGGATGTCATTAAGCGGGATGATTTGGAAGAATTGTCTGTCTTGGAGCCGAAACAGGAAAAAGTTGAACAGGAACTGGATGATCTGAAGGAACAGCGCGGCGCGCTTCGTCGGAAGCTGGAAGAGGATGAAGAAAAACGCAAAACAAACGACGCCTTATCCCAGTCATTGGAAAGTAAAAAGAATGAAGAAGAGAATTGGGCAAAATTACACCGGCTGATCGGTTCCGCGGATGGTAAGAAATTCAGCACCTATGCCCAGGGATTGACCTTTCAGGTGATGATCCATTATGCTAATGAGCAATTACAAAAAATGAATGATCGGTATTTTCTGGTCCGGGACGATGAGAATCCCCTGCAATTACTGGTCATTGATAATTACCAGGCGGGAATTACCCGCCCCACAACGACGCTTTCCGGTGGCGAGGGTTTTATCGTCAGCCTTGCCCTGGCCCTGGGACTTGCCAGTATGGCCAGTGAAAATGTCAGAATTGATTCACTATTTTTGGATGAAGGGTTTGGCACCCTGGATGAAAATGCCCTGGAAATGGCGCTGGAAACTCTGCATGAACTCCATAATGAAGGCAAATTGATCGGGATTATATCGCATGTTTCTGCTTTAAAGGAGCGAATTCCGGTGCAACTGGAAGTCATTCCACAATCAGGCGGCAAAAGTAAACTGCAAGGGCCGGGTGTACGGAATCATTAACCTGAATTATTCATGTTGAAAATAGAATAATCCTGGTCGCAATCTGTGGATAATCAGGGCTATAATTAAAACAACTTTCCGACTCTTTTCCAGCGAATTCGGTTAAAAAGATTCCAGCCCGATTGCTCCAGATCAATGGAAGTTAACAGGACTAGAGGTTCACCGACGATCAGGGATTCCGGTACAAATCCCCAAAACCTGCTGTCATAGCTTTGATCCCGGTTATCGCCCATCATGAAGTAGTAATTCTGTTTCGCGACGTAGTACTGGTTTTTTTGATGTTTGGAAATTTTATCTCCATCCAGCCAGGCAACATTCCTGATCAGATCAAAATTATAATCTTCAAAATGGAGCGTATCACCTTTTCGCGGCACATAGGTTTCCGAATAATTATCTTCATTACCATTTCCTTCTGGGAAAATACCGCGATTCATCAGGTGGTCTCCATATATATTTTCTCTGGCAAATTTAATTTCTGCCGGATTAGGAACGGTTTTGCCATCAACAATTACCGTCTTGTTAGTGATTTTTAAGTGTTGTCCCGGTAGTGCGATACAGCGTTTAACGTAATTTAGGGAATGATCTTTAGGATAACGAAAGATGACAATATCACCCTGGTCAAGTTTTTTTAAACCGCGCATCTGTAAACGGGGTATATCCAGCCCAATTTTGGTAAAAGGAATACCGATGCGGTCGGGAGTGTGAATATTATAACTCATATTATTTCCGATCAGAAAGTCACCGGTCATAATGGTGTTTTCCATGGAGCCGGTGGGCACAAAATAGGCGGCAAAGATTGAGGACTTGATCACAAAAGCGATCAGAATGATCAATATCCAGGACTTAATTTCACTGATGATTTTTTCTTTGGTCATTATTGATCTCCCATAATTGCTTTTGCTACTTGGTAAGTTTAAAAATAGTTCCCGGTTAATAAAAAAAGGGAGCCGCATAGCTCCCTTTAAATGCTCTATTATATTTGTAAACTTACAAGGCGTCGATTTTCTCCAGTATGGCTTCCAAGGGCTGGGCTCCGACTAATTCCTCAGCGCCATTGTTAATGACTATTTTAGGGACACCGGTTACATTAAATTTATTAGACAGATGTGGAAAGGTTCCGGCTTCTACCATATCTG
>CAYTLS010000034.1:0-9831 GCA_964438745.1 uncultured bacterium | reverse complement strand
TTGCCCTCCAGGCTGTTGCCACCGGCCAGTCCGATATAATCGGCACAGGTGTAGCCAGGGAAAAATTTGTAACTGCCGGGCACATTCACAAAGCCATTGACAGAAACCCCTTTTTCTGTAAAAATGTCGATGATGTCACCAGCCTGTAATTTCTGTTGATAAAGGTTAATTGGGTTGACATCTAAAATTTCATCATTGCGGGTTATTGATATTGATTGCAGATCAACAGTTTCCATGAAGCCGACTCGGCGGTTGATAAAATTGCCCAGGGTTTCACCGGGTTTGACGATGTCATAACCGCTGTTTTGGATTGAACCACGGACGGCGACACCTTCTTTTTTTAAATCACCAAAAGGGACGAAGATTTTACAACCTTCACTGAAATTTGGGTTATTGTCCAGGTTTCCGGTCAGGATGTAGTCGAGGTAGTCAATTGTTTTGATCTGTTCGCCATTCTTATGGATTTCTGTCGCAAATTCACGGGCAAAGGGGTGAAAACCCATTGCCATTTCCACAATCTCACTCATTCGTGTTAAAGGATTAGCAATATAAAAGCCGGGATTATTGACAGCGCCGGCAATCTGTATTTTGAATTGCCGTACATTAATAAGTGCCACATAAACATCGGCAGTCTTGTAGCCCTCTTCCAGAACAAATTGCTGGATTGTTTTAACAGCTTCGCTTAAAGAGAGTTTGTTTACATTCACCACGCCGACTGTTGGTATGAGAATATCTCCGGCCGGTCCCACATAGGCAACAAAATTCAGATTTTCCAATGTATTGATATTAATGCCAAACTGGTCACCGGGGCCAACAATATATTCATCGGGATTAACCGCCTTTTCAATAGGTAACATCATCAGGTTTTCCGGCGTTTGCAGGTTCATCTCTTTGGATTGTTTCAACAGGTCTTTTTTCTGTTCCATAGTCGAAAATTCCAATGCTGTTTCCCGTTGACGACCAAACCGGTCAACATTTTGTCCGGCAAGAATACCGGCCATGATGAGAATTGTCAATAATATGTTGCGATATTTCACAATACCCCCTTTATATAGATCCTAATTTTAAAACTTCAGCAAATATACTATCATGAACAGTTAGTTCATATTAAAAAGAGTGTTAATTCTATTAACGACAGTTGCAATGATAACTTATTTTTATTTTTTCGATTATTTCGTGGTAAAACCTAAAGGTCTTCCCCATAATGTTTTTTATAAAATTCCAGGTATTCACCGCTTTTCAGAGGTTCCCACCAGTCGCGGTTATTTTTGTACCAATCAGCAGTTAATTTCATACCGGTTGCAAAATCATATTTCCGTTTCCAGCCCAGTTTTTCCAGTTTGGTGTCATCCAGGGCATAGCGTCTGTCGTGGCCGGCGCGATCTTTTACATATTTGATCAATGATTCATCTTTGCCGGTGGCTTTGAGAATTTCCTGTGTAATCTCCATATTTTCTTTTTCGCAATTGCCACCAACATTGTAGATCTCGCCGTCTTTGCCATTGCGCAGGATAAATTCCACTGCGGAACAATGATCTTGGACGTATAACCAGTCCCGGACATTTTTACCATCGCCATAGATGGGTAATTTTTTATCGTCCATAGCATTGGTGATGAACAAGGGAATCAGTTTTTCCGGGTACTGCATGGGGCCGTAATTATTGGATGCCCGGGTGATAATCACAGGCATATCATAAGTCACGAAGTAGGAGTAGGCTAACCGGTCACCGCCGGCTTTGCTGGCAGAGTAGGGGCTACTGGGGAAAAGTGGTGATGCTTCTGTAAATTTTCCATCTTCAATGGAGCCATAAACTTCGTCAGTACTGATCTGTATGAACCGTTGGACCTCGAACTTGCGGGAGGCTTCCAGCAGGGAAAAAACACCCAGCGTGTCTGTTTTTATAAAATCTTCCGGCTTGCCGATGCTGCGGTCCACATGACTTTCCGCAGCAAAATTGATAACATAATCCGGGCGGTATTGGTTAAATATTCTTTCTACAAACTCGCCGTCACAAATATCCCCTTGATAAAACCTGTAGTTTGACCTCTTCTCAACCGATGCCAGGTTTTTGGGATTGCCGGCATAGGTTAATTTATCGTAGTTGATGATGAAGACATTGTCATCATATTGTTCAAATAAATAGTGAATAAAATTGCTACCGATAAACCCGCTGCCGCCGGTAATAAAATAGACATCTCGTTTTGTACTCATTTACATCTCTCTTCATTTATAGATTTTAAATAATTTCAATAAATTGCCGGTAAAGTGCAAGGATTATAAATGACCGAAATATTTTCGTATAATCCATTCAATCACAAGCAATCCGAGGAATAACCCAAAAATCAATTTGTTGTTGTAAAAGTTTATTTCCCTCTTTTCGTACTTTATAGGTTGATCCTTTTTTATTGTTCCCAATATAGGGTCTAATTGGTCAAGCGTTATCATTTCACCACCGGATTCCTTCGTAACATAATTGAGCAAAGTTCTGTTCTGTCCGGTTTCTGTGAACTCCAGAATTCGCTCGAGGGCTTTTATTTCGATGGTTTTTTTTCCGATTGAATGACCATCGGACATGGCTTCGATGTCCATTGTATAAGCCCCCGGTTTTTTTATCAAATACTCGCCTTGAAAATTATCACGGTGCCAATTGAGATAAAATTCATCGACTAAAACCGAGTCTTTTTTTAAGACGATACTGACCGATGCGTCGGGTACTGCCTGTCCCCGCAGATCATAGACCAATCCCGATAGACTTACTGTTTCACCCACCATGAAGAGTTTCTTTTGTGGTGATATCTGAATATTGGTGATTTCATTTTCCGTGGTCAGATAGTTCACTGTATTGAGCAGTATTTGTGAATAATTGGTACTCTCTGTCATCATTTGCCAGCGCCAGAAATCCACACCGATAAACATCGCGGCGGAGAATTCATCGGAGATTGCCACGACCGGCTTCTCATTTAATTTAGAGGTTGTGAGCAAGGACTTGAAACTGGTATGCAGTTCGAGTTTGGAAAAATCATATTGAATCGGCGGCAACTGCAGCCATTCCAGGTCAGCAGTTACATCCCGCAATACGGCATGACCTGCGTGCTGCTGGAATTCCTCTACAAGAGTTGAAACTGTTTTGACCGTATAATTGCCTACAACTCTTCTTTGCACCAGATTATTCAATCGGTTCAGATCACTGTTGTGATTGATATAAATAATGACCGGAAGCGCATTATCATTAAATATGGCCTGGATTTGTTGCAATTCCTTCATTGTCATGGATTTTGCCGGATAGTGACTCATGATCACGAGATTATATTTTTTTTGCAGTGCTTTTTCATCAGGGTAAAATTTGCCTTTTCGAAAATAAACAACCGTTGCATTGAAATCTTTATTCCCCTTAAAAATTGTCATCAGGCTACGGGTTTCAAAAGAAGGCGCTCCGCAGAGAATTAATACCTCTCTTTCTCCCGGTAAAATATTTATCAATGAAGTTTGGGCATTATTGTGGCTGTTTTTGTCGGACTCATTTTCAAGCAGCACGGTAAATTCATTTTCACCCACCTCATCGGCAGTTAATTGAAATGTTATATTCTGCATAAAGGCGTCTTCATCAGGATTGAGCAGGCGGGATTGAATAATTTCATCATTTTTCAGCAATTGGATAGTTGTGTTGCCGGCTTCCGGTGGCAGGGTAACTTCTGCTGTAATATTCAAAACATCCCCTTCCCTGGCTGAGCCGGGCAGGGACAGATTGTCAACCCTGGCGTCAAATTTTTTGGTGGTGTCACCAATTCCGATTGTGTAAATCGGATAATCAACAGTCCATTGCATCTTATAGAGATCCTGACCGGCATTGATCTGGCCGTCACTGATCAGAATGGCTGCATCAATCTTCTTTTCAGCCATCAGTTGGCTCAAATTTGTTGATTCGCCGTCAAAGGTCAATTCGCCGGGAGAATCCAGCTGGCGATAGTGGGAGTCAAAAGCGATCAGTTTCCTGTTGATACCTTTCTTCTCAAAGTGTGTTTGAGCCTTTTCCATGTCTTTGATAAGCGAGGATTGCTGAACAGACTGGTTTTGTAGAATGCTTTGTGAATTATCCAGCCAGAATTCCACCACCGGTTTGTTTTGAATGGATTTTTCCCATTTCACAACCGGTTTGAGAAAAATAAAAAGAGTCAGCAAGAGCACAATGCTGCGTAGCAAAAATATTGAAAGAGCACCTTTTTTCCGGCCTCCGGACCGGAAAGAAAAATAAAGCACAGCCAACACTAATATAAATAAAAACAATACTTTTATATCGGGATTATAAAAGTCGAAAATAAAATCTTTCATAGAATTAATCAATCAGTCTAAGGTTTGGAATTGCCGGGATGTCCAGCCGGGAGATCATTTTTCTTTTCAGCATTTCCATGCCGGTTTTTGCGATCATGGCGGCATTGTCAGTGCAATGGACCAGGGAAGGGAAGTAGATTTTTGTCCCTTGCATTTTTGCCTTTTCGCTGAACACTTCGCGCAGTCTGGAATTGGCGGCAACGCCACCGGCCAGGACAATTTTATTAACATTCAGATTTTTTAGAATGGCAAAGGTTTTTTGCTGCAGCATATCGATAATCGCTTCCTGGTAGGAGGCACAGATATGATCGATATTATCTTCTATCCAGGCTTGTTCCTTTTGTCTTGTCAGATAAAGCACGGATGTTTTTAATCCGGAAAAACTCAGGTCATGAGGCCGGTTTTTTATTCGGGCTCTTGGGAAGCGGTAAAATTTTGGGTCTCCCTTTTTTGCCATTTTATCGATAATCGGTCCGCCGGGATAGCCGAGATTCAGAATGCGCGCGGCTTTATCAAAGGCTTCACCGGCAGCGTCATCAACACTCTTACCCAGGATTTCGTATTCCTGAAAATCTTGCACATAAACAATCTGTGTATGTCCACCGGAAACCAGTAAACATAAAAAGGGGAATTCCAGGTCTTTATGGTCCAGAAAATTGGCCATAATGTGCCCCTCGATATGGTTGACACCGATCAGTGGTTTGTCGGTTGTAAAGGCCAGTCCTTTCGCATAACTGAGACCTACCAGCAGTGCGCCCATCAGACCGGGACCGTGAGTAACTGCAATCCCGTCTATGTCATCGATACTCAATTGCGTTTCCTGAAAAGCTTTGTTGATCAGGCCGTCAATATTTTTCATGTGTTCGCGGGAGGCAAATTCCGGTACAACACCGCCGTATTCGGCGTGCAACTCCTGAGAAGCGATCAAATTGGTTAATACATTATCATCATTTATAATGGAAACGGCGGTTTCGTCACAGGAGGACTCAATGCCTAATATTTTCATTTATTGACCCTTTCTCTTCGTACCCTTACATCCAAATGTTCAGGAATAATTTCTATTATGTCGACCACTTTAGCGGGTTTTATGATTTCCGGTGGATAATAGTTTTCGCCGGCCTGCCAGGATTTTTCATAATCAAAAAATATTTCAAAATCATTGGCTTGTAATTCTGACAATGAACTTAATGCGGCGGAGATTTTTAAGGAAATCACTTCCGGAGCCAATTGTATATCAATATTATCTGCCTTGTTTTTTACCTGTACCGGAATATCTTTTATGATCTTTTCTCCAATTTGTTCAACCCGTTGATAGATATTGACTTTGTTGTGAGAAAAATTTAAGGTGCTCTGTGCCGGTAAATTCAACTTGAGATCAATATTTATCGGCAGGCTGACATCCTCACGGTTCAGAGTATCAGTGGTGATTTCCGATAATTGCTTTACATAAAAATTAGGTCCGGTGACGAAGACAGAATCCGGAATGATGATGAGATCTCCGGTTTTGATATAGCCCGGTTCAGTATCAATATTCACCGAGGGATAAATCGGAATTTTTCTCGTACTTTCATAGTCTAATTCCACCTGAATGGAGTCCGGGTGAGAAACTTTATTGAAAGTAATGTCCATATTCCGAGGCAGGACGATATTTTCCGGATGCCGCTGATAATAATCCATCAGATCAAAATTGTAAAAATATTTGATGTTCTGGAGATCAAGCAGAAATTTGAATCCTGAAATAGGGGAGAGATAGAGAAAAACCAGTTCACTGCCCTTACCGGTAAATTCTGCTTCGATTTTGTCCGGAATTGGTTCTTTTAGTGTCTTACCTTCGACAATATTAACAATATCCAGCGGTACCTGAAAAATATGCGTATATTGGTTTCCCAGTACGGTATAGATCCAAATAATAATGGCAAAAAAGAGCGCAAAAATTTTAACTTTTAGATCATTGAGGAAGGATTTCCTGACCAGATATAGAATATCCACCATGTTGCTTTTTTTGCCGGGTTTATATGGTTTTTTTCTGTTAATCATTGTGGTGAAAATAATAAAGGGGCCTGAAATAAACAAGCCCCTTTAATAAAATAAATCATCAGTTTATAGAATGATTATTATTCTTTTGTTTCTTCTTTCTTTTCGTCAGAAGATTCTTCTTGCTCAGCTGTTTCATCAGCTGCTTCTTTGGCCGCTTCTTTTTCTTCAACTTTGGCTTCTGCCTTTGTTTCGGATTTGGCTTCTTTTTTATCTTCAGCCTTTTCTTCGGCTGTTTCTTCTTTGGATTTTTCCTTAGGTTCTTCCTTAGGTTCTTTTTTGGCTTTGACCGGTTTTTCTTTAGGTTCTTCCTTGGCTTCTTCCTTAGGTTCCACCTGTTTCTCTTCAGGCTCTTCCTCGGCTTTTGCCTGCGCTTCTTTTTTTGCTTCTTCCTTTTCGGCCTGGTCTTCTTCAGCCTTGGCTATTTTATTGATGATGTCCTGTGGAATATCAATGGTTTCGCCAGTGCTTTCCTGGTTGGAAATATACTGTTGGGACTGGCTGGATTTTTTCGTTTTCTTTGGTTTTGGAATAGCCTGCTGCCTTGACAGAACGATTCTTGAGTCGCTGACATCCAGTTCGATAACTTTTAACTGAATTTTGTCACCTTTTTGAATCACATCTTTGACATTGTTACGTTCATTTTTCGGAAATTCACTGAGCGGAACAATACCTTCCAGATCATTCTGTAATTTGACAATAACCAGTTTGGAAGCAATTTTTTTGACTTCACCTTCAACGATAGCGCCTTCAACAAAAAGTTTGTCAGCGTCAGTCCAGGGATTATCATGGATCTGTTTCATGCCAAGCACGATTTTTCTGTCGTCTTTAGAAAGTTCCAGAACTTTTACTTTGACAGTATCGCCTTTTTTAACCATTTCTTTCGGGTGGCGAAGTTTTTTAACCCATGACATATCTTCGATTTTTACAAAGCCGTCGATATTGTCTTTCAGAGTTACATAGAATCCGTGAGGACGAATGTTGCTGACTGTGCCCTCTGTAATTACGCCAACATCATAGGTTTCGTCAATACTTTCCCAGGGATCCGGCTCCAGCTGTTTGTAACCCAGAGAAATTTTGCGTTCCTCTGTGTCGATAGCCAATACTTTGGCTTCCACTTCTTCGCCCATCTGGAATACTTCAGAAGGATGTTTGATATGTTTTGTCCAGGAAATTTCAGAGATGTGGATCAGACCTTCAACTCCTTTTTCCAATTCAACAAAAACACCATAATTCGCTATATTAACGATCTTACCGGTAACGACGGAATCCACCGGATATCTCTGTTCGATACCTTCCCATGGGTGTGGTGTCAACTGTTTTAGTCCCAGGGATACACGCTGTCTCTTTTCATCATAATCAATTACTTTAACTTCAATTTCTTCATCCAGGTTTACAACTTCGCGCGGATGGTTGATTCTGCCCCATGACAGGTCCGTAATATGCAACAATCCGTCCAGGCCGCCCAGATCAACAAAGACACCAAAATCGGTAATATTCTTAACCTTACCGGTGAGCACATCGCCCACTTTGATTTTGGAGAGTAATTCTTCACGTTTTTCTTTCAGATCTTCAGCCAGCAATACTTTGCGGCTCAAGACAATATTTTTTCTCAGTTCGCTGAGTTTAACAATTCTGTATTCAAAGGTTTTTCCAACATAGGCGTCGAAATCAGTTACCGGTCTGACATCAAGCTGTGAGCCGGGTAAGAAAGCATCAATACCCATGATATCAACGACCATTCCGCCTTTGATTCTGGATTTGATTTTACCTTCAACAACTTCATCGTTGTTATACATGTCTTTGACACGTTCCCAGACACGCATGAAATCGGCTTTCCGTTTGGAAAGGATCATTTCACCATCTTCGTCTTCCAACTGTTCTACATAAACTTCGATTTCGTCACCAACTTTTGGCGCTTCACCTTCAGCAAATTCGCTCAGTTCTACAACACCTTCGGATTTGAAACCGATGTCCAGTAAAATATCATTGTCGGTAACAGCAACAACTTTTCCCATGATCCGTTCATCCTGGGTGACGTTTTTCAGGGATTTTTCATATTTTTCCAGTTCTTTTTCCAGCAGAAGTTGGGTGTCATCCTTCAGGTCTTCTTTGCTGATGACTTTGATCTCTTCTGCTAAAGGACCGGTTTTAACTAATTCATTATCAAATTTTTCGATTAATGGCTTTTCCGCAGTCTCTTCTTCCTCTTCTTCTGCAACTGCTTCTTTTAATTCTTCAGCATCAACAACTGTTTGATTCGTTGCTTCCTGTGTGTCTTTAATTAATTCTGCTGTTTCACTTGCTTCAGTTTCATTAACTTCCGGGGTATTGCTCGCGGGGGTTTCTTCTGCCGCTTGTTTTTCTACTGTCTCTTCTGATTTATTATCAGCAACCTCATCGGAAGGTTTTTGGTTTAAATTTTTTTCTTCACTCATTAAGAAAATTCCTTAGTTTTTTAGGGTTAAAAGTTACACAATTTATCCATTACGGATCTTATCTATGATCATTTCCACCTGTTCTTCAAATTTTAAGGCGGAAGTATCAATTTCAATAGCATCCTGGGCTTTTTTCAAGGGTGAATGGGAACGGGAGGAATCGATTTTGTCTCTTTTCCTGATCTCTGCGGCGATTTCTTCGATATCGATCTCCTGGCCAACTTTCCGGTAATCATTGATGCGCCGTTTGGCTCTCACATAGACATCAGCGATCATAAAAAATTTAAAGTCGGCATCCGGAAAGACATTGGTGCCGATATCGCGGCCTTCCATTACAATATTTTGAGTATCGCCCATTTTGCGCTGCAGATCAGCCAGATGTTCTCTGACAGCAGGAATCACTGATACCGGACTTACTAAATCAGCCACTTCCTTGGTCCGAATAGCAATACTGATATCCCGGTCGCCAAGAAAAGTATGATGCTGATCATTAATCCATTTAAAATTGATATTCAGATTACGCGCCTCATCGGCAATTCGTTCTTCATCTTTTATATCAATGTTTTTTTCGATCACCTTTAATGTCACCGCGCGATACATTGCACCGGTATCTACATAAACATAATTCAACCGTTTTGCAACTTCCCGGGCGGTACTGCTTTTTCCGGACCCGGCAGGGCCGTCAATCGCAATTATTTTTCCCATAAGTCACCTTTCAAATAGCTTCGAAAGTTAGTTTTAGAATTTAATAAAATCAATCCTTTTTCCTTTATTTATTAATATTTATATAATTGTGCGATTTCATTCTTGCTTAAATAGCGCCATTCGCCGATTTTTAGAGGAGACTTTTTAAGGCCTGCAAACTCAATCCGATCCAATGAGATGATCTGATAATTTAATTTTTCAAAAATCCGGCGGATTTCCCGGTTGATTCCTTCCCGTAATTCCAATATTATCTCTGTTTTATCCTTTAGGGGCATAATATTTTTAACGACTCCCTGAGCGATTTTTCCATCTTCCAGCCGTATA
>CAYTLS010000033.1:0-9849 GCA_964438745.1 uncultured bacterium | reverse complement strand
CCATTTAAACCATTCCAAAATGCTGGCATCTGTTCTTCAAAACCGGGATTTTCAATCAGGTTTTGTGAAAACAAAATGCTTGAAAAAATAATTACCAACAGTAACACTTGTAATCTTTTCATAACTCCTCCTTTTGAAAGCGTCGCTTAAACGAAGCTTTCACACGATTTTATCAACCTTCACAATTTGTAGTTGATACTTAGTACTAATACCTCTTTTCGCTCCAATTCAAACGAATAAATACCGGGGCGAATCATTTCTAATTTATCATTTCCCATACATTTATAATCTTTACTTAATTCTATTTCTCCCCGGTTCTTTTCCCAGGAATGGTTCAGTATAATGATTTTATAAAATTCCTTTTGTACATGCTTCCAGATTCCTGTTTCAAAGCCATACCCGTTAATCCGAAAAATCTTCGTTGAATATACTTCTTCATAGATTGACCGGTAAATTTTTGAAATAATCGGTTTCCAGGAATGGTCACGGCTTTCGAGGGATAATATTTCGACAGGATAGGGAGTAAAATAGACATTACCTTTACCAATTTTATTTCTGATCAAAAAAGGTTCGCCAAACTGGTCCGTCATGATTATTTCCGCAGTGGTATGTAAAATGGGACAATAACTTTTTTCAGGATGATCATTTTGGAGGGGAATCGTGAATTTCTGACCTGCAGAAAATTCGCCCCACTCCCTGGTAACTGTAATATCCAATTGTTCTGAATTACGAAAATCCGGAATGCCGAATTTGCAATCCATTTCCACACCGGCTAATATATGCCAGTCGAGGACCCAACTATCATTAGCAAAACTGCAATAGAGGTTGCCGCCTTTTTTGATATAATCAACAACTTTTCCCCAATACTTTTTTGTGAAAATTTTCAGTCGGGGTGCAAATAACAAAGGTATTGTTTCGATATCAAGTCTGTCTACCGGTTGAATATCCTGCTCATCATTCAGGTCAATTGCCGGTTCAATCACACATTCCACGTCATGAACGCCATTTTTCAGATGAGCGAAGGTTTCCAGATAAAATTCATACCATTGAGTAAATTCAGGTTCAAATTGGTAAGGGTATGGATAATAGTAATTTGACGGAATCAATAAGCCGGCACTGTGTTCAATTTTTTCATAATTTGCTGAATATAATTCATCAGCGATTTTTTTAAAATTTGTAATTTCATGTGCCGCCGGTTTGAGGCTTTTATCGGTTTTAACAAGTCCGAAGCGCTCTTCAAAAGCATGATGGCAATAGGGCCGTTTGTTTTCAAAATCAAAATCATTGAGACACCAGCCCATGGCACCAAAGGAATTATTGATCAAGGCGCTGTAAAAGACTGATCTGAAATAGTGGGCCTGGTTTTTTTCAGAGCATAAAACTGTAGACGTGCCAAATTCTTCCACAAACACCGGTTTGCCCCACTGCTGTGCCATTCGCAGTCGAAAGGCGGTTGTATAATCATGTTGTAAAGTATACATTACGCGTGGGTAATAATGTAATCCCACAAAATACTGGTATTTATTCAGTTTGCGTAATTGGAATTTCCAGCGGTCAGAGTCTGAAACAACTTCCGGTGTCCAGGCGCCGTCGCCAATACTAACAGGATGAACAGGATCCAGTGATCTGATCATTGAAATTATTTCATCCGTCCAGTTTGCAATGGTATCAGGGTCCTGTTGTCCCGTATAATTGGGAAGTTCATTTGAGAGGAGCCATCCCAATATATATTTAAAATCTTTGATCGCTTTTATTACTTCTGTAATATAATATTTTTCCGCCTTAATCATATTGAGATCTGTTAAGAAATTGCGTCCATTGCGCCAATTCACATCCCAGTCTTCACCCGACATGTGTCCCACAAAAAAACTGGGCATCGAATAGATTTTATGTTTTTCACAAATACGAAGAAAAGTAGACAAGCGATCGATCATTAACGGATCAACCCTATTTTCCTTTGGCATAAAATCGGGCATAAATAAAAAGAAGCGGCAAAGGTTTATTCCAATTGACTTCATTTGTTTGATATCTTCTTCCAACTCATCCGGATGCCATTGCGTCCACATGTTAATTGCTGAAGAAGAGGGCCAGTAATTTACCCCTAAAACAAAAATTTTATTTCCATTAATATCTGATAACATTCTTAGCCTATGATAATTAACTGCTTTGCCTTTTTATATAATTTACAGAAATCATTCTGGTTTGTGGGGGTGCTTTGGGATGTTCAATTATTTCTGTCAGTAATTTATAAGCTTCTTTTCCAATATTTAATTTGGGTACCCTTACGGAAGATAAAGAGGGAGAACAAAAGGCGGCGGAAGTAATATCGTCAAACCCGATAACAGCTGTTTGGTCCGGGATTTTTAATTTTTCATTTTTTAATTCATTCATGACACCAATTGCTGTTGAATCATTACAGCAGAAAACACCGTCAAGACTGTCATTGGTTTGCAATAATTTCCGGACCCCTGTTTGACCAATTTCAGGAGAGGTTTCCTCCTCTTGTATATAACAATAATTCTCAAAATAATTGTTATTGCCGATCCCATTACTTTCCAGGGCATCTTTATATCCACGGTATCTTTCCTTAATTGATGGATGATAATAGGAGCCGCCCACAAATCCGATGTTCCGCTTCCCCGATTTAATCAGATGGTCAACAGCCTGAAAGGCGCCATTATAATTATCAATGAGAATTGAATTATAAATTTTACCCGGAATGCCATAATCCACTAATACAAAAGGCATTCCCTGGTGTTCTAAATATTCAATCAATTTATGCGGCACCCTGCCGGCAAGGACCACCCCGTCCACATCATTATACTTTAAAAATCTGGGCAGATCTTCTTTCGGATCAAAATCTTCTTTTACCGTTGTCAGTAAAATATAATGATCGCTGTCCCTGGCGGCATATTCCATTCCCAAAAATATTTGACTGTAAAATATTTCTACTTCCGAGAAATGAGCGTCCCAGACGATATAGCCGAAATTACCTGTTCGCTGAGTCGCGAGTTTTCTGGCGGAATGCAAGGGTTTGTAATTTAGATTCTCAATAGCTTTTAGAATTTTTGCTCGGGTTTCAGGTGCGACATACCCCTTTTTGTTAATTACCAGGCTAACTGTCGAAATAGAAACACCTGCTTTTTTTGCGACATCTTTAATGGTACTCATTTCAACCTATTTTTTTAAAAATTATCATTTGTTTTATCGAAACGTTTTAATATATTTTATAATAAACCGGAAAGCAAGTTTTTTTTAAAATTTTTTTGAAAGGATTTTCCCGGAATGAAATTCGACCAAGATAAAATCATACTTTCACCAGATGACATTGACTTAATCTGGAGCCCAATAAATAAATGTATATCTGAAGAAACCTACATTTTGGGCGCATTCAACCCGGGGTTTGAAAAATTACAAAACGGTAATTTAGTAATCATGGTCCGCGTTGCAGAAGCCTTAAAAGAAATCGTTAAGGAGGGGTTTTTTAGAGTTATCAGATGGCGGCAAAAGGGGGAATATATCATTGATAAATATCCTGAAAGCGAAGTGGATGCCAGCGACCCAAGAAAATATAAAATGATCAATTACGACCACGCAAAAATCTACGGGTTAACTTCTTTTTCATGGTTATTGCCCATTGAGCTGACTCCCGACGGACTGGACATAGTTAAAATCCATTACGATAAGATCATTGAACCCGAAGAAACCTACCAGGAATATGGCGTGGAAGATGCCCGGATTACCAAAATTGAAAATAAATATTGGATGACCACTTGCAGTGTTAGTTCAGAACGCCATTCCACAACCTTATATTCTTCAAATAATGGTCTGGATTACAAATTGGAAGGGATCATTCTTGATCATCAAAACAAAGACATGGTGCTGTTTCCCGAAAAAATCAATGGTAAGTACTTTGCTTTCACCCGTCCACTTGGAGATTTGTACTTCACCACACCTATTGACAAAAAATACAATCCGGGTCCATCTATTAACCTGGCTCAATCTCCTGATCTGTTACATTGGAAACCCTGTGACAAACCTTTTATCAGAGCTATAAAAGATTCAAGAATGTCAATGAAGTTAGGCTCCGGAGCGCCACCAATAAAAACTGAAAAAGGATGGCTGGCGTTATTTCATGGAGTTGAGAAAAATGGCGAGATTGGTGTCTATCGCACCTTTAAAGCTTACCTGGATACAGAGTACCCGTGGAGAATTAAAACCATTGATTATGATAATCCTGTCATGAAAGCCAACCCCAAATTGACCCAACAATTAACCGACCGTATCTATGTCGTAGATGTCGTATTTACGACCGGAATTATTGATGCCGGCCACCATTTTATTGTTGCATCCGGCGAGTTAGACCTCTGTTGCAGAATCACTTATCTCAGTAAAACTGATATATAATTCCTTTCATTGTTCTTTCCTTCTTACTAAATCCTCTTCGTATACTTTTGCGAAGAGGATTTTACTTATAGGGACTTCAGCCACAAAACCTCAAAAGGTCCTATTTTTAATTCATAATTTTTAAAAGAATTATCGATTATATTGATGAACTTAGATTGTGTATATTCTGACGGTAACTTTATTGATAAGTTCCTGTCAGAAATGTTGATGAGAACCAATATATAATCAGATTCTCCCCGAATAATTGAAAAAATACTTCCCGATACTCTCAATACTTTTTGTGTCGAATTTGGATGAAAAGCGGGCTGTGTTGGTCGAATTTTTAATAAATGTTTCATTTTGCTGAACACCCGGGTCTCCTGTGTAGAACAATCGTCCAGTAGTCTCCGGAGTTCACTGTATTCAAATCTTTTGCGATTCAACCGCCTGGGTTGTCCCGTAACATCATAACCCTCATTGTCATTTCTTGTACCGAAAAGACTGTGAAAATAGAGTGCCGGAAATCCCTGAATTGATAGAAGGATTGCATGAGCCGCAATAAACTTATCGATATTATGTTCTACGGTGGATTTAACATCCTGCAAGGCATCAAAGTAGGTTATATTCAGTTCGTAAGGAGTTTTGCTGCCATCCTTTTCACTTTTAAAAGAAATAATTCCATTCCGTTTTTTTACCTCCGCTATGATCAGATCAATTTCATCGCTCTTTAATATATCACGGACCGGCCGCAATCCAATTCCATCATGGGTTGCCAGAACATTGAAGAAGTGATTGTTTTTTGATAATACCGGAAGATTTTCCAGGTAGGTCAAAATCCGATCAGCATTCCCGGTGTAAAATGTAAAAAGAACCAGCGGTGAAGTAGAAAATTGATAGATTAGTTGCGCTTCATTAGCGCCATCTCCAAAATATTCCAAATTTTCTTTTGATGGTACATTTGCTTCCGGCAGTAACAAGACACCATTTTTTACTTTATTGATTACCTGACGTATCAATCTAACAATTTTGTGAGTTTCCGGTAAATTAATGCATGTGGAATTCATTCTTTTCCAGATATAAGCAATGGCGTCAAGTCGAATGATCGTTGCACCTTTGGAAATATAAAAGAGCAGGATTTCCAGCATTTCCAAAAGCACTATCGGGTTTTTATAATTTAAATCCAGTTGATCATCACTGAAGGTTGTCCATAGATAGACATCTTTCCCCTTTTTATTATATCGACTCAAAAGCGGCAAATCCCGCGCCCGCATAACAGATGAAACATCAGCATTTTCATCCATTTCTATAAAATAATCTTTGTATTTTGGATTGCCTGTAAGATATTCGAAGAACCATTGATGTTTGCTGGATATATGATTGACGACAGCATCGAAAACAAGGTTAAATTGCTCACCTATTTCTTCAATATCCCGCCAGGCACCATATTCCTCTTTCACTTTATAAAAATTCTGAACAGCAAAACCATCATCGGAAGTGAAAGGATAAAATGGCAGAAAATGAATATGTGAAATAATTTCCTGTAAATTATCAATGAAAAAATGACCCATGATTTTTAGCGATTTTTCATCCGGTGAGTATATATTATCCGCATAACAGATCAATGCTATACTCTGCTCAGATAATTCCGGAATTGGTTTATTATCCTTTAACTCTGATTTATATTTCCGAATCAGTGTATTTATCTTTTCTAGGATTCTATCACTCCTTTCTGAACCATATATTTCTGAAATCAACTTTTTAATATTTTCCATAATTTTTCCATTTTATTTTCTTTTGAAACAAAACTCAAAAACAATATATTAAAACGTTTCGATAAAAACTATCATCTTATTCAGAAAGAGAGAGCATGGCTTCATTTACATATCCCAAAATTGATTGTCCCACAAAAAAACTTTCAGTTTACAACCTCAAAAAAGATTGTATTGAAAGCCAGGTATCAGCTTGTGCCTTCCAGGGTATTGTCAATAAACAGAGCACTTCCAAAATTTATATTACCAATACCTATTGTTTTGATAATTGTTACGGCGGTGCGACACAAGTGCAGATTGCAGATCGGTTTCTGGACTTGCTTTACCAAGACATTCCAACCAATTGTGAAACCAATCTCAGCAATGAGCCCTATGGCGGATTTCTATCCATTTTTGAAAAATATAAGCGCTATGCAGGAGGAATGGTCATCTGGGACCCAAAATTGGAAATGGCAACCATTGAAGCAGCAACCACTATTGCCGGAATTACAGAAACCATCCCTGTTTCTCCGGAATTAGCAAAAATTTTAGGTGAACATAGCATTACAGTTCTGGAAGACTTGCGAAAATATAATTTTCAAAGCAATCAGCAATGCCTGGATTGGCTGCTTAATAATTGGTTTGACAAAGCCAACCACAAAGTGGCTTTCACCTGGTCACACATGTCAACTGATGACAAAAGTTGGGGGGCTGCCAACAAGGACTATGTAACAGCGAACAAATTGTTCACCTTTTATCTGGATATCACTAATAAAGAAGAAATCGAACACTATTCCAAAGTGATCCTCCGTTATCGGCCTGGCACACCGATTTTAGGCTGGACCGATGAACGGTGGGCTGATGCCTTTTTTGCAAAAATAGGCTATTTTATGGTGCCGTATATTAGTGTAGAAAATATGACCGTCCATGCTTCCTTCTCATCTACTTCGGGTAAAAAAATCATCCCGGTCCCTGCTCCTATTCATCAAAATGGCATCTACATTGCATTCTTCATTGCTGACGGCGATAATCTTCTCCACTCCATGATCTATGAACCAAACAGGATATTGACATCAAAAGGCTTTGGGAAAATTCCTTTAACCTGGATTATCAATCCGGGGTTGGTTGATCTGGCGCCCAGATTATTTGACTGGTACCAGACATTACCGGAAAACCAGGAAATAGCCGGCATGATGAGTGACGGCCACCCTTTCAGCGATAATTTTCTGGCCTTTAAGCGATATTGCAACTTTACATCCCATTACCTGTCAAAATCAGGAATAATGACACTGAAACAAATGGAAGAATCAGAAGCAGTATCCTGGAATGTCAGGCCTTATGTAATGAGCAGTGGGTATGCCGGAATTTGCCCCAAAGGAATCCGGCCATATGAATATCATATGGACGACGAAACCGTCCATATTGGTTCCGTTAAATTGTATGATAAAAGTGACACGATTATTAATTTGATAAAAAATACGCCTTTTATCGGACCGCTGTTCCTGAATGTCTTTGTGGGAACAGCAAAAACAGATCTGCTTGTTAATCTTGAAAAAGTGGTGGAATCATTAAAAGCTTTTGGGAAAAAAAATAACAAACAATTCCATTTTCTCAGAAGTGTCGATCTTGGCGCGACTTTCCGGAATTATAACAGGAATGTTTATTTAGATGAATAAGAATTATAACCCCCATGATGAGACCATAAATTATTTAGAAAACTATCGTGGTCAATTTCACTTTAGTCCTAAATCAGGGTGGATGAATGATATTAACGGACTGGTTTATCATAACGGAAAATATCATATGATATACCAATGGGGAAAAGAAATTCGTCATGGTGGGTATGCAACCAGCAAGGACCTTTTGCATTGGCAGGATCAGGGTGTCGCTCTAATTCCACAAAAATCATTTTTACCGTATGATGCCATCAGGAATGTATCTGGGCACCAGGTATTTTCAGGCAGCGCTGTTGTCGTTTCCGGAAAGAGAGCAAATACAATTACCGGTAATCCCAAACCGGCAATCGTGGCAATTTATACCGGCGAAGGTGTTGGAACCTGCCTGGCCTGGAGCAATGATAATGGCATTTCCTGGCATAATTACCCAAATAATCCGGTAGCGAATATTACTGACAAAGATTATCCTCGTGATCCTTGTGTTTTTTGGCATCAGATAACTTCAAGATGGGTAATGGCGATCTATGAAAATGGCACTAGTTTTTATTCATCGGAGGACCTCATTCATTGGAAATTCCTGAGCAATATAGAGTTCGGCTATGAGTGTCCTGATATTTATCAATTGCCCCTGAATGGAAATAAAAACAAAATGAAATGGGTTTTGCAGGATGCTTGCGGCGCTTATTTGATCGGTGAATTTGATGCCGGTTATTTTAAAATTGATGATGGGCAGACCGTTCACAAAATGGATAGCGGTCCGGATTTTTATGCGGCTCAGACCTTTCCCTATGGAAACCTACCAAATAATGATAAAAGAATTATCCAAATTGCCTGGATGGATAATTGGAACGGCGGTGTTGGTGAGGAAATATGGGAGCGAAATGCCACTTTTCCGGTATCGCTGGGGTTGACTTTAATAAACGGGCAAAAAAGAATTACCAGAAATCCGTTAAAAGAGATCCGATCACTTTATGTTAATTCCATCAACTATGAAAATCAGATCCTTCGTCCTAACATGAATATTCTTTCAAAAATTAAATCAAAACAATTTGAACTTTTTGCTGAATTTGATCTTGCTAATGTACAAACCGGCAAATTCGGATTTAGAATAGCCAATAAAAATATTGAATATGATATTGCCAATCACACTTTGTTATCTCAGAAAATTATAACTAAAGATAAAAACAATCTTAAGGTTAGAATTCTAGTGGACTGGGGACAACTTGAGGTCTTTGCCAATAATGGCATTTTTTCCTATTCACAACAATTTGGCTTTACGCCTGCCGGGAATGATCTGGAAATTTATACTGATATTCCAATAAAACTACTCTCATTGGAATTCCATGAATTGAAACGAATTTGGTAATTGATGGTAATACGACACAACCGGCGGATTGTCAAAACATAGTATCTAAAAGATAATTATACTCCTATTTAACCTGAATAATTCATGAATTTTCACATTTTTTATTACGATTACCCCTTTAACCCCATAAAAATTTTATTCTTGACTAATTATTATTAATCCATAAATTATTCTGCGAGGGAAAATTAATCAAATAGGAGCAAGCATGAATCCAATTTTCATCGGAATATTTATCTATCTGATCATCATTCTTTTTATTGGTGTTAAGACCATCGGCAAAAATAAAACCAATGCTGATTATTTACTGGCCGACCGTAAACTGGGTTCATGGGCGATCTCCCTGTCAGAACGGGCCAGCGGCGAATCCGCGTGGTTGCTGCTAGGACTACCCGGCGTGGCCTTGATGAGCGGCATAAATGAGCTTTGGGTTGTGATCGGCTGTTTGAGTGGCATTATCCTCTCCTGGAAATATCTTGCTAAACCCATTCGGGACATGGCGGGCGAATATGATTCGCTCACTTTACCGGACCTGATCGCTAGTTATTTTAATGATGAAAAAATTCTGCGACTGATTGCTTCACTGATCATTACTTTTTTTTTCACATTTTATGTAGCGGCACAATTTAATGGCGCCGGCAAAGTATTGAGTGTCTCCTTTGGTTTGCCCCAACAT
>CAYTLS010000032.1:0-9881 GCA_964438745.1 uncultured bacterium | reverse complement strand
TTCATCTATAATACCGAACAATATTTTTTACATAATTTTTCACTGAATATTTTTGAGCATGCTGAATGTTATTACTGCTGATTTTTTCATAAAGTACTTTATCGTGGAAAAGTTGGTCAATTGCATTTGCCATGGCAAAATCATCGTCGGGTGGAATTAGCAAACCATTTTCCTTGTTTTTCAGAATTTCAGAAATACCACCGACATTAGTGGCGATAACCGGCAACCCCGCCGCCATCGCTTCGACAATGACGCGGCCGAACCCTTCATTTTTCGATGTGATGATGAATAGATCCGCATTTTTGAATTCGCTAATGAGATTGTCGGCATATCCTGGGAAAATCAGATTGCGCAATTCCATTTTTTGCGCCTGGTCCGTGATTCTTTTATGTAATTCTCCGTCACCGACCATTCGCAGTTGATAAGTTTTGTGGCGAAGCCTGGCAGCAACTTTTATGACCATCTCCGGATTTTTGATAGGAGCAAAGCGACCGGCCCATAAAAGTTGCCTGGTCTGTGGAAATGTTCTTGGGGAGATATTTTTGTAGGGTAACAAATCAATTCCACAGGAGCTGACAACGAATTTTTCCGGCGGAGCAATATTTTGGGTGATATGCTCTTCGCGACCTTTTTCAGTAAGATTAAAAATTTTAGTGGAATACCTGGCTGCAATTCGTTCCATCAGAATAAATAGATTTGTGATCATAGCTGAATAATATCCATAAAAAATATGGCCGTGGGGAGAGTGAAAAATTTTATCGATTCCGGCCAGTTTTCCCGCTAGACGACCGATGAACCCCGCTTTGGAACTGTTTGTATGGACAATGTCAGGTGTTTCTTTTTTCAGGATTTTTGTTAGTTTGTATAACGTGAGAATATCTTTCAAAGGATTGACATTTCTAACCAGCGAATCGACAAATTGGATATCAAATCCATGAATCTGCGCATACCTATAGGGATTAAAAGGAGCCTCCTCTGTTTTTCCTGAAATTAGCAGAACCCGGTAATTCAAATCTACCAGTTTTGCACAGGTCTGTAAAACCAACTCAGCAGAGCCACCTTTGTCCAGTCGTGTAATTATTTGTATTACTTTTTTCATTTGAAAATTGATCTCGTGATTTTTTTGATTTTATTCAGATGGTGGTCTTTTATTTGCGGGTGGGGTGGAATTAATAGCAAATGAGTGGCTAAATACTCTGAGTTGGGAAAATCATCATGACTGTTTTTGATGAAATCCGGATAAATTTGGGCAAGGGTTTGTTCATATAGTCGAGTGGTTTCAATGCCTTCTTCGCTTAATCTTTGTTCCAATTGCTCTCTTTTCTGTAAATCCCTGATTAAGATCGGAAATTGATTGTAGGCTACGGTGACGGTATTGGACACTATTGGTGTTTGTATTTCCTGAAACTGCTTGAAAATGGTTTCTAATTTTCGGCCATTATCAACTCGCGCTTGTGTCATCCGGTTTTCCCGTTTCCAAAGGCGCTTACCGATTGCGGCTTGAAAAGGTGTATATGCAAAGGAGGCAAAATCGTCATGCAATGATGTGTACTTGAATTTGCTGATCATTGGATTTAACAGCGTATAGAAAAAGGGACGCACCGCCAGGGTCAATGCCATAAATTTGAGTAGCAATTTCAATTTGTCTGAGAATGTTGGTACTGGAAGTTGAGCAACCAGATTTTGTATTCCGGCACTATCCTTATCCTTTTGCCAGGTAATGATCCCACCGGCAAGGGTTGAAATATTTTTGCCACGATTCAGAGAGTAAAATCCAAAATCCGCGATGGTGCCGTTATGCCGGTTATCAATCCTGCTACCTATTGCTGAGGCGCCATCTTCCAGTATAAAAACATCATGATTGCCAACTAAGTCTTTAATAGTGTGTATATCTGTCGGAATACCGAACATATGAATGGGCATGATGGCCAATGTTTTTTCCGATATTTTTGGGCTAATTTTATTGATGTTAATATTAAAATCTGCATTAGATGTATCTACGACAACACATTTTAAGCCTGCTTTTTTTATCGGTAGTATAATAGAAGGGGCGGTATAATTGGTTATGATAATTTCTGTCTGCTGTTCGCTTTTTCGCTGGGATTTCAGATACTCCAGCAGAATATAACAGGCTGTTGTACCGGAATTAACCAAAGATATATGGTCTACCTGAAAGTAATCAGATAACTTTTTTTCAAACTCTCCTGTTGTTTTGCCGGATTTAAATAATCCACAAATTGCGGCAAAAATATCTGCTAAATTGTAAGGCGTCCCGGCGGTTGGCATTTTCATGATGGTTTCTCTATAATTAATAGGTATCCTTTTGCTAAGAAGGGGAATGGTATCCCGATCGGTTTGAAAGAATAGTGGGTTACTTTCAGTTTTTCCAGGATAGTGCTAAAATCAGATTTTTTATGTCCGTAAGTTGTTAAAGCACCGGTTTTAATATTCTTTCTGTATTTATATTTCAGGGCAGGGTTTAGTTGATTACGAAAATCGAGATAGATTTTGCCACCGGGCTTTAAAACACGAAATAACTCAGAAATTATTGCTTCGATTTTGTTAAAAGGATGAATATTTATCAAAGTATTCAGACAAAATATTGACCTGAATTGATGATCTGAAAAAGACAAGTTTGAAGCATCTCCTTTTGCAAATACAGGGGATTCCAGATTGTTATCAATAAAAAGTTGTCTAGCTGTTTCTAATGCATCAATATCTAAATCCACACCATAAATATCAGTATAATAATTCACACTTGAGCAGTATTCAAGTAAAAAAATTCCATTCCCGCAACAAGCATCGAGAATTGGTTCTTCACCCTCATGAATCTGTTGCAGAACCGTTTTTCTCACCAATCTTGAAATTCCGGTTTGAAAAGCTTCCGGCCTGGAAAGATTATCTAAATTAAGATCTTTCATGATATTCCTGTATAATAGAATTTGAAATGGTGTTTAATTCTTCACTGATTTTTTTCCAGGTAAAGTACTCTACAACCCGCTCCCGGCCATATTTCCCCAGTTGAATTTTATTAAAATCATTTAGCAATAATTTTTTAATTGTTGTTGTAATGATTGTCATATCATTTCCATCAATAATATAACCGGACTTGTCATCCTCTACGGCATCACGAATACCACCAAAATTACCGGCGATAACAGGTTTACCGCAGGCGGAGGCCTCCAGGAAGACAATTCCAAAGCCTTCATAATCTCCTGCTAACTGTTCATCATCGGATGTCTGCCGGTTAAGTAAAATAAAAAGATCACAACAATTGTAATATTTCGGAAGATCTTCGTCCGGCACAAAACCGCAAAATCTCACGTTTTCCTTGATTTTATATTTTCGAACCAAAGCTTTTAGGCGTTTCAGTTCGCGACCTTTACCCACTATTAAATAAACGATATTAGGGATTTCTTTTTTCAATCTTGCAATTGCTTCTATGACTTTGTCATGGCCTTTCCGTTCATCCAGACGGGCAACGGTAAGCAATACCTTTTTGTTTTGTAGTTGATATTTATCAACCAGATCAAAATCAGGGGTATTGGGTTGGAATCTTTCTGTATCCACTCCCGGAGTAATGATTTGAAATTTTTCTTCCGGTATGTCTAATGCCATAAATTCTTCCATGGTAAACTGACTATTGGGAATGATTTTGTCAGCCTTCATAAGGAATTCCTCGATTAGTTTCAGCAGGTATTTATTATTTCCAAAACGGTATGTTTCTGACCCGTAAACATAGATAATATAGGGTATATTGAAAAGTTTTTTCATAATCCAGCCGGTGACACCCGAGGATAAAACTTGGCCGCAATGGATGACTTGTATGTTGTGTTTACGATTTAATAATAGCACTTTTATCGTATAAAAAATGCTCTTCAACACTTTGTGGATTATTGAATTGCCGGTTGGTATATCTATACGAATAGTATTTAATTGGGATTCTTTATCGAATTTTCTGTAATTCCGGTATTTGGCCGCCAGAATTATATTGTCGGCAGGATCGTAGAATTTCCAGATTTCATGGAAATAGGTGGCAATGCCGCTGACTTCCGGCGGGAAATCACCGGGAATGAGGAGTGCTTTTTTTTGTTTAGACATCTTCTTTTCCTAATGACAGGTAACCAATAATATAACCTGCTAAATATAAAATCAAACTAAGTAAATAAAATAGTTTTAAGGTAAATAATGTTTTCATTATTCTAAAAAGGTATGAAAAAACTCTGTGGAGTATCGACCTTTTTTCTTGTACTTTTTTTCCATGTTCTGTTGTCAATTCTACTACAAATTCCGGATAAAATTTATTGACGTAGGCAGCCATCTTACCATTACGAAAAAATTGTTTGCAGAATTTTGTGAAAGTTGCCGGTGGGAGATGATGAATGTAAAGATCAGGCAGCACCACCACTTTGTAGCCGGCTTTACGGATTTGTGCGCGAAGATAGGGATCAAGACCACGAGGGATCATTTCGTTTTCACCGCCGACTTCCATAAAGATTTTGCGCGGGAAGATTGCGCATGGATGTTCAGCCATGTCACTTTCTACTATTTCGTGAACAATTGGCGAAGTTCTGCGGGGGAGCTGACGCATTATTTTTTTGACAAACCCGGAGGCGTTTTCCGGCGGAATATTGGCTACACCGGCCATGCCAAATTCAGGATGCGTTTCCATATGATTGACCATCTTTTCCAACAAATCATCAGTTCCCAGTCTGGTATCGTCATCAAAAGTAACAATATACTTTCCGGATGCCAATGCCACACCGCAATTGATGGCGCGCCCCTGGCGGGTGTCTTTGATGATCAGAATAATTTCCCAATTCCTGGCCGTCTGTTGCTCAACTTGCTTCAACAGATCCGGTAGATATCCATCACGGGTTTTGTCAATTGTTGGGATCACGATAGTGATTAATGGATTTTTACAGCCTTCATTTCGCCAAATTTCAATTGTTCCTTCCGTGTCTCCATTGGGATGTGTGACAAAGGGGCGGGGGATGGATTTATTTGCTATTGTTTTGAATCGCTGAAGTGTCATTGGCTTCTTCCACCATTATGTAATATAATTTTTCAGTTGTTTTTTGCCATGTGTATTTGTTTGTAACGAATTCATAGCCCCGGACAGCTTTTTTCTTATATCTTTCCATATTATCATAGATATTAATTATCGTATTGGCGAATTTGACAGGATCTTTGACGTCAATGGTTGTACCGATGTCATTTGCCGTTACAATATCATCGATGCCATTAACGGAAGCGGCAATAACAGGCCGGGCACAGGCCAGGTAATCGAATAGTTTCATGGGGGACAGGCCAATTTTTCCAACCATATCTTCGTCCCAGGGAGCAACACAGATGTCAAATGAATTAATATAAAAAGGTGCTAAATCATAGGACACATTTCCGGGAAAATAAAAATGATCATCGATACTAAGTTGACGTGCCAGGTTTTTCCAGGATTCCAACATGATTCCATCACCTGCTACTACAAATAATATTTCGGGATATTTTTCAATCAGAATCGGCGCTGCTTTAATCAAATATTGAACCCCATGATGAGGATAACAGCCGCCAATAAATCCAATGATTTTTTTCGTTTGATCCAAATCTATTCTCTTCCTGGCGATAGTGGTTTCTATTGGATGATATATTTCCGGATTTGTCCCGTTATTAACCACCGATATTTTATCTGGATCAATATTGTAATTTTTTATTATCAGCTTTTTCAGGCCATTGCTAACGGGAATAAGGCGATCAGCATTTTTATAATTAATGGTCTGGATCAATTTGATTAATTTCAACTTATAGTTCGGGTAATCAATGGCGGACAATTCATCCAGAACCCAGCCATTGATTTCAATTAGCAAGGGCCTGGAAAATAATTTTGCAATTAGTAATGGTGCCAGGGAAGAACTTTCACGATAATAAATGACATCAGGAGGATGGGCGAGTGCATAAAAAAGCATTGCGAAAAAGGAAAGGAAGTCAAAAGAAATCCATTTGAGTATTGGTTTGTTGATTATCGGTATAAGTTTTTGGTTAACTCCTTTATCAAGATCAGGTGTAATGATATTTGGATTGAAAAAATAGACCTGGTTACCGATTTTGCTGAGCCGGTTAACGGTTTCGGTAACGTGATTGTTTAAGCGGCCAATTTTTTTAAAGCCTTCAAAACAAAAGTAATAAATGGTAAGTGTTTTCATTTTAGTAACTGCTGATAAATCCGGTTAATTTTTTCAAAATTCTTATTCCTGTCGAAAAATTGTTTCACCCGGTTTCGATTATCGGATTTTTGGGTCTCAAAATCATCAAGGTCTTTAATAGCCACTGTTAGCTTATTGATAAGGCTTGCTGGATTTCCTGTTTGATATAAAACAAAATTGAATCCATATTCTTGCAATTCTGAATTGGATTGATTATCTGGCAGAACCGGCAGTAGTCCGCTGGCAAAAGCTTCCAATAAAGATATTGATAATCCATCTGTCGGTGACGCGGTGATATAAATATCTGAACTTTTGTACAATTCCGGTATTTTTGCATGACTGAGATGTCCTGTAAAAGTCACATTATCTGTGATGGACAGGTCATTGGCCAGTGCAGCTAATTTTTCTTTTTCCGGGCCCTCGCCCACTATGTATAGATGAATATTAGGGAATATTGCTGTTAGGCTGGAAACTGCCTCCAGAATAAGATCAGTACGATATTGGGGTGTCAGGTTCCTGGTGGATAGCAGATTAATGTTATTGCCGGTTTTAGTGGCGAATGAAAATTTTTCTGTTTTTATACCATATTGAACTTTATTGATTCTTTCTGCCGGGGCGCCGAATTCAATCGCTTTCTCTTTCATTTCTGAGGAGGGGAGTGTAATGACATCAGCGGTTTGCAGGGCGTATTTGACGAATATTTTTTCAATCCGGGAGTTTCGGGGATGAACAAGTAAATCGGAACCATGACAAGTTACGATATGAGGATGAAACTTGGACAATGCGCCCAAAAAGCCATAACTGTTGGCATAATGTGAATGTAATATGTCCGGGTTAATTTCGTTAAGGATTCGTTTTATTGAAAATACTTTTCGAAAAATTTGGTAGATAGACGACAGTATTGGAATGTGTCTTTTGTGCTCGTATTTTTTGATCGTAAAGCTTGTTATTCCAGTGATTACCACTGGCAGATCAGTGATTAAAAAGATTTCATGCCCCTGATCCCGGAAATATTTAATCCACTGCTGAATATGGATTGATGCCCCATTGCTCAGAAAACAGATTTTCATGTGACCTCATCAAATATTTTTGCCAGTTGAGAACATTGGTGTTGTCGGCTGTACCGATATAATGGATCAGTATTTTCCACCCTGGGGAGTGAGTTGGTTTGCCAATCTCTATGAAGTTTCAGAACCTGTTGTTCGATTTCACCGGGGCTGTTTGGATTGGCGCAATAGGCCATATTTGTGGCAGATACGATTTCTGTCAATTCCTGATCCTGAACAATTGCCAGTATCGGTTTCTGGTAAGCAAGATAATCGAAAACTTTTGAGGGAATGGAAATATATCTTCCCATTTGAAAAAGAAGCAAAGCGTCGGCAGTTTCCAGGAGCTTAGGTAATTCATCTTTTGACCTGAATCCTAAAAATTCTGTTTCAACTGTTTTGTACTGGTCTAAAACATCCATAATCTTGTATTCTACTTTTCCAATAAATTTTATTTTTATCTTAATTTTCGGCTGCTTTAGAATGAGTTTATTCAGTTTCTCAAAAAGTTCTGATGGATAGTAATCCCCATACATTGATCCGGTATAAATGATCGTTAAATGGTGGTTGTTGGTTGCTTTTTTTATTGGATTAAGATTTTCAAAACCATTATAGATAACGGCGAATTTATCAGGAGGCAGCGAAGGATATTGCTGTATGAATTGTGCCTTAAAGGTCTTGGATACAAGGATCACTTTTTTTGCTTCTTTGAGAAATTTATGTTCCATTTTTTGTTCAATGTTACCTCGCTTGCTCTGCTTAAACTTATAGGTGGGCAACATTGTCCACAGATCACGAAATTCACAGATCCAGGGTAAGTTGTACTTGGTGGATAATTTCATTGCGATGATATGGCTGCAAATAGAAGGCGATGTAGAAAAAATAAGATCAAAATTTTGGGATTGTATGAGCTGGTCACCTTTGTGTATTGCGGTTGGCAGCCAACCGATTTTTTTGTCCGGTATAAATAATTTATTTTCAATGAGATTATAAAAGGGTCCCAGTTTTATTTTTGATAGCAATATATGCAGGTATAAAGTATTCCACTCCTTCGTTCTGACAACGGCCACGTTTTTTTGGGTTTTTTTTAATAAGCCGGGATCATTTGTCCAATTATGGTTGGTTTTATTGGTCAAAACGGTGGGGTGCCAATGGTAGATTTTTAATCTATTGGTAAAGGATAAAGACCGGAATACTCCTCCAGTGGCTGCCGGTGGATATTGATTGGTTATATATAGTACTTTTTTCATATCGTTTGTTATTTATCTGTAAATGCATGAAATTATCTTCAATTATGAAAAGCGAAAAAACATTAAAAGAACAGGTTATTCATGGCTCCTTTTGGCTTTTTGGTGGAAATTTAATTTCTAAAACAATTAGTTTTATTTCCACTCTAATTTTGGCTAAACTTCTTTCTCCGGCTGATTTTGGTATAATTGGTTATGGATTTTTGGTGGTCCAAACCATCGGATTATTTCGGGAAATGGGCTTTAATTCCGCATTGATCTATCAAAAAGATGATTTAGAAGCAGCCATTTCTTCAGCCTTTTGGATATCTGTCCTGTGGAGTTTTATCCTTTATCTGGTCATCTATATAGCGGCTCCTTTATTATCAGTTTTTTTCCGTGAACAGGCATTAATTAATATCTTACGTGTTTTATCCCTTAGTCTGATTTTAAATTCTCTTGCCAGCGTCCCATTATCGCTGCTAGAAAAAGAAATTAATTTTAAAATTCGTATCATACCAGATATTTTTCGTCTTACCCTCTATAGTATCATAACGACTCTCTTTGCCTTGCTGGGATATCGGTATTGGTCCTTTGTGATTGGGACGTTGTGCTCTGATATTGTCTATTTGGTCATTGCTTTTTATCTTAATCCGATAAGAATCAGCGTTAAGGTAGATTTTGTGGTGCTGAAAAAAATGTTTGGCTTCGGTAAAAATATTATGAAACTGGGGGTCATATATTTTGGCATACGCAATATTGATGATTTTTTTATTGGACGTATGCTGGGCACTACTCCTCTGGGCATCTATCAGTTTTCTTATCGACTGGCTAATATTCCGGCCACCAATATATCCAATGTGCTGGGTAGAATTTTATACCCTTCTTTTGTCAGACTATCGAATAAAACCGGTGAATTAAAGAATGCCTTTCTTAAAACCTTCAGATATGTTTCTTTTATAATTATTCCCCTCACTTTTTATATTATACTCGTTGTTCCTGATTTTATTAATTCTTTTTATATGAATTGGGAAAAAGCGATCTTACCCATGCAGTTAATTGCTTATTTTGGTGGTGTCAGAGCTTTGGGATCAGGTATGGGGAGTATATTTTTTGCCAAGGGCCGGCCAAAACTTTTGATACCGATTGCCTATTTGCAACTTGGTTTTTTAATTATTGTCCTCTATCCTGCAATACACTTTTACGGAATTGTGGGCGTGTGTCTGGCTTTAAATATATCCATTACATTATCCTTTTTTCTGACTTATGACAGATTACGGCACTTAATTCCAATTCGCTATAAAGATTTGCTAGCGAATATATTGGTGCCTCTGATTATCTCTTTAGTGCTTTATACTATATTGACCGGAATATTCAGTGGCAATCTCAACAGAATAGTCTGTTTTGTT
>CAYTLS010000031.1:0-9893 GCA_964438745.1 uncultured bacterium | reverse complement strand
TTATTTAATCTTATCAGTCCGATATTATTGGAAAAATCTTTGCTAAAGGGATCAATGGTTACCTCATTCATTGACATTACAAAATCTTTTTCAACATCTTCAACCGTAACTTCATTAACTGATTGGCGAAAATTTTCAGAAATATCATCGATTTGCAGACTATCTCCAACAACAGTTCGTTCAATTTCCAAACTGTTATCTTCGAAAGCTAAAACCGAATCGCCATTATTAAGTCCATAACTGGAAAATGTCGAATCATCCAGGATATCTTCTATATAGAAGGTTTCTTCTCCCATGGGAAGATTTATCTGTACTTCCCAGGTAGGCAGATCAGATTCACTGGGAACTTCCACGCTACACTGAAAAATTACCAGCAATGATGTTATTAGAATAAATATAAGTTGTTTGGTTTGCATTCAAGACCTCGCATTTTATTTAGCAATACTTAAATATGTGATATAAATTACATACAATCTGTAATATAGATCACATATTCGAATAACTCAAAAAATAGACCAATCAAATGTGTAGTGGTATATAGAGGCTATTTGCGAACCTTTGGTTACATAAAAAATAATTGAAAGAAGGGGTTGATTAGAAATATTACCAAATATTTCTAATACGATCAGCTAATTTTTCCTCGCTAAGACCAATTTCTGCCAATAACTGCTGACGCGTCCCCTGAGTGACAAACTCATCGGGAATGGCAATATTATGGACCTTGGCTTTTAAATCATGTTCATCGATAAACTGGGAAATTTTACTGCCCATGCCACCGATAATGGAATTTTCTTCCACTGTTATAATTTTTTTGTACTTCTTGCCGATTTCCAGCAACAGGTCCTTATCCATGGGTTTAACAAAAACAGCATGGTAGAGTGATGGTGAAATTTTATCTTCTGCCAAAGCAGGTAGAATATTGATAATTGAATTGGTCATTGTGCCGGTTGCTATAATGGCTACTTTTTTGCCGTCCTGTATCTGTTCCCACTTGCCAATCTGAAGTGTTTCAGGTGTTTTTTCTTCCTGAAATTCATGACATTTATCCTTCGGATAGCGAATGGCAAAGGGATGTTTGTCCTGATCCATAGCGGTGAACAGAAGATTGCGCAGTTCATTACCATTACGTGGCGCTGCAACGATGAGATTTGGCACTGTATTAAGATAACTGAGATCATAAACACCATGATGGGTCGGGCCGTCAGGGCCAACAACGCCAGCCCGGTCCAGCGCAAAAATTACCGGCAGATTTTGTAGAGCCACATCGTGAATGATATGGTCGTAAGCCCGCTGTAAAAATGTCGAGTAAATGGCCACTACAGGACGATACCCTTCGGATGCCATACCTGCTGCAAAGGTCACGGCATGTCCTTCGGCAATTCCCACATCAAAATAACGATCAGGATAGGTTTGAGCATATTCAGTTAAGCCGGTTCCTGTTTGCATGGCCGCAGTAATAAAATTGGCTTTGGGATATTTATCCGCAATTTCGATAGCGATTTTACCAAAAGCGTGCAGAAAAGCGTGGTCCGGAATTTTTTTGCCCAGCCGGTCTAAGGCTTTCTTTTTAGGACTGATACCGTGATATTTGGTAGGATCCTTTTCAGCGATCTTTAATCCCTTACCTTTGGTCGTTTGGACATGTAGCAAGACCGGATAATTTAATTCTTTAAGATCCTTAAAAACGGAAATAAGGTTACGTAGATTATGGCCATTAACCGGCCCGTAATAGCGAAACCCGAATTCTTCGAATAATACGCTGGGGGCCAGTAGTTTTTTTATAGGTTTGAGAGTATATTGCCCCAATCTCCTGAAAAAGTTTCCGCCTTTCGGTAATTTCTCCAGCGTATTCCAGATTCTGTTTTTATAGTATAGATATTGTGGATTTCGCACAATTTTGGTGAAATAGTTGGACATCGCGCCGACATTTGGCGAGATAGACATTTCATTGTCATTGAGGATCATCAGAAATTGTCCGCCAATCTCGATAATGTTGTTGAGTCCTTCATAAGCGAGACCGCCGGTAAAGGAGCCATCACCGATAATCGCCACAATTTTATTATCAGATTTATCCAGATTGCGCACCGCGGCAAATCCGGCAGCAGCTGAAATGGAAGTGGAAGCATGGCCGGCTCCATAGGCGTCGTATTCGCTTTCTTTTCGTTTGCAGAAACCGCTGATGCCACCATATTGTCGTATCGTATTCAATTTGTCCCGTCGTCCGGTAATGACTTTGTGGCCGTAGGCCTGGTGGCCGACATCCCAGACCAACTTGTCATGGGGTGTATCGTAGACATAGTGGAGCGCAACAGTCAATTCTATGGTTCCCAGGCTGGGGGCCAGATGGCCACCGGTTTTATTGACCGTTTCGATGATAAACTGACGTAATTCTTCACAATAAATTTTTAACTCATGAATTGATAATTTTTTCAGGTCCGCGGGCGAATTGACTTGCTGTAAAACTTTATAGTTTGCTTCTTGTGTCTCCATACTATTCCTATCTGAGCATATTGAGAAAATATTCATGAATGCGGGTGTCTTCGGTTAATTCGGGATGAAAACTGGTCACCAGAATATTTTCATATTTCAAAAACACCGGTTTATTTCCCAGTGTTCCAACAATTTCTATATTTTTAGTCAAATCCACAAATTGTGGCGCGCGAATAAACACACCGGGGTAGGGCGCATCAAAGCCCGTCACTTCAATATTCGTCACAAAAGATTCGATTTGTCGTCCAAAGGCATTACGCGTGGTTTGCACGGGAATCTTTTTCAGATGTTTGACCCGTTTATCATGACAATCGGTGGATAGCAAAATAGCACCGGCACAGGTACCGAAAACCGGCCCGTTATAATTGTTCAGTGGTTCAAACATCTCCATGTTTTTTAGGAGTTTGGTCATAGTAGTGGACTCTCCGCCGGGCAAAATTATTCCGTCACACTGTTGAATCTCTTCGGGGTAGCGAATTTTTATGGTATTAACAGAAAGCCTTTCCAGCATTTTTTGATGCTTATGAAAGGCTCCCTGCAATCCTAAAATTCCAACGGTTATATCAGAATTTTTTAATGTCATTTATGTCGGTTACCATCCTCGTTTAGCCAGTCGCTGTTCTTCGGGAATTTCATCCATGTCAAGGCCTTTCATGGCATCCTGAAGTTTAGCGGAAATTTCGGCAAGTTTTTTAGGATCATCAAAATATGTGGTCGCTTCAACAATAGCCTTAGCCCGGGCTTCGGGATCATCGGATTTGAAAATTCCGGAACCGACAAATACAGATTCGGCGCCTAACTGCATCATCAGAGATGCATCTGCAGGGGTGGCAATGCCGCCGGCTGCAAAATTAGGTACCGGCAGTTTTCCGGTTTTTGCAACTTCCTGCACTAATGCGAAAGGAGCGCCCATTTCTTTGGCGACAGACATGAGTTCGTCTTGTTTTAATGTCGTTAATAGGCGAATGTCAGACATGACTGTACGCATATGAGTCACCGCCTCGACAATATTTCCCGTGCCGGCTTCGCCTTTGGTGCGGATCATGGCAGCGCCTTCGCCGATCCTGCGTAAAGCTTCACCCAGATTACGGCAACCACAGACAAAAGGCACTTTGAAATCATGCTTCCAGACGTGGTTAGCTTCATCTGCGGGTGTCAAAACTTCACTTTCGTCAATAAAATCTACTTCCATGGATTCCAGTATCTGGGCTTCGGCAAAATGACCGATACGGCATTTTGCCATCACTGGAATGGATACGGAATCTTGTATTTCTTTGATCATTTTAGGGTTGGACATACGGGCGATTCCACCATGGGCGCGAATGTCGGCAGGAATTCTTTCCAGCGCCATTACTGCGACGGCACCGGCATCTTCTGCGATTTTGGCCTGTTCAGGATTGGTTACGTCCATAATAACGCCACCTTTGAGCATTTCTGCCAGGCCAACTTTTACTTCAAAATTACTTTTTCCCATTTTACTTCTCCATTTATATCTTTACTTAATTTAATAAACTTTCAGAGATTTTTTGCACTCTTTCTTTAATCGATTCGATCACGTAGTCCGGCGTGGAAGCGCCACCACTGATCCCTATTGACGTAACATTTTCAAACCATTTTTGTTCCAGTTCGTCCTCGGTTTCTATACTGATCGTATTATAGTTGATGGATTCTGAAATTTCCGCCAGCCGTTTGGTGTTGGCTGAGGTTTTGGAGCCGACAATCAGAACCAATTGATTTTTCTGAGCGAGTTCTTTGACTTGTTTTTGCCGCTGCTTAGTGGGATTACAAATGGTATTAATGAAATGAATATCATCACATTTCAGAGTCAATTCCGCCATAATCCGACCTGCTTCCCGGAGAAATTGTGTTGATTGTAGTACAATTCCGGCCTTTTTTATAACCGGTATTTCTTCTGCCTCACTGGCACTGCTTATAACGATGGAATCTGTTAATCTTGACTGGATGCCAAGAACTTCATCATGGCCATGATCGCCGATAATTATTACCCGGCGGCCTTCTTTCTCCAGGGCAATGGCCTGCCTATGAATTTCTTTTACCAGCGGACAGGTAGCATCGATGATGAAGTAACCCGTATCCTGTAATTTTTGTTCCAACTGCCATGGCGTCCCATGGGCCCGCAGTAAAAGCGGTTTGGTTTTATCGATTTTATTCTGATCGTCTACAACGCGTACGCCAAGTTTTTCCAATTGCTTGACAACGATATCATTGTGGACAATATCGCCAAGCATTTGCACTTCACCATATTTTTGAGCGGCTGCTTCAGCTTTTTTGATGGCGCCGTCCACTCCGCCACAAAAGCCGATATTTTTTGCTAATTCTATTTTCATTTTGTCTCTTTGTATTTCCCTTTGCCGGACAGCCAGTCATCGATCTCCTGTTTAGCTTCGGGAAGGATTATTTTTTCTGCTTCTTGAATGGTTTTATGGATTGTTGCGCCGGCAGCAAATTTATGTCCACCGCCATCATGGTTCTTCGCGATTTCATTGATGATCACATTGCCCTTGGAGCGAAAATTCAGGCGAATATTTTCTTTTTCTCTTTCCAAAAACATAATCGCTATCTCAACGCCATGGGTGGTGCGAACAAAATCGGTATACCCGTCGACTTCTTCTAATCTAGCACCGGCTTTATCAGCCATTTCCTGGGTAATGAAAAACCAGGCGATTTTGCCATCCCTGGCATATTGTACATTTTGTAGAACCATGCCAAGCAGGAGCATCTGCGCCGGCAATTTATTTTCGTAAATATGGCGGTAAAGCGCACCCGGTGTCACACCGAAATCCAGTAATTTGGCCGAAATTTTCATGGTTTTAGGCGATGTGTTTTCAAAGCGAAAGGAACCTGTGTCTGTCATGATGCCGACCCAAATCGCATTGGCAATATCCAGGTTCATTAATTGCGGATTGGTTTCCATGATAAATTCATAAATAAGGCTGCAGGTGGCCGCGGCATCGGTGTCCACCAGTTCATATTCAAATTCCTTGCTGCGGATCGGATGGTGATCCAGGCAAATGACAGGCAGACCGGATTCCTTGAGATCATCGCCCAGAGCGCCTAACCGGGAAAAAGAGCCCACATCCAGCACAATAGCCAGATCAAAGTCCGCCAGGCTTGCTTTGTCCTTTTTTGTATCATATTGATGGAAAATATTATCCTGGTTCAGAAAATTGAATTCCCAGGGCAGGGGAGAAGAGTTATAAATCACCGGGTTCTTTTTGATGCGCTTAAGTAAATGATAAACGGCCGCTTCCGAGCCCAGAGCATCGCCGTCGGGCCGTACATGGCTGGTGATCAATATATTATTGCTTTCACTGATTCGTTTGTTGATGGTTTCCAAATTCTCTTTCCATTTGCTTCGTTAAAAATTGTCACAAATTTATTCTATTTTGAGGAAATATCAAAAGCTTGTGTTGGAAGATATTATGGGGAAGAAAAAGGTCGTAGGACAATTGTTTTAATTGTCTAATGATTTGTCTGGTAGAAGTGAATCATTTTTAAAGCGCTCTGATTATGAGTATTCAAATCATCCCGGATGTTTCGTGAATTTAACAAACTATTTTTGTAACTACTCAGGTATGTTTCCGCCTCATGTAACAGACAATTCCTATTGTCTGTTTATCCACCGATTTTTGAAAATCGGATAATAGGAATTATCCTCTACAGAAGAAAAATACCTGAGTAGTTACCTATTTTTCTATGATTTGTTTTGTAAAGTTTTAATTTCATTGGCTTTGCTTTAAAAGTTTGAAAATTCATGAATAATTCAGGTTAACTTCTAATGACACCCATCGCATCCACAAAGTTTATCACTCTTTGCCAGCTCAAAGCATTCCCTTCCTTCTTTAAAAGAAAAATAGGCCAGTCCCAGAGTTCCGATGGCATCGATGTAAGGAATGTTAAACAGCGCGTAAATACCACTGCTGGCCAGCAGGATAATCGACATATAGAGACAGACCTTGGTACAATTGGCGTCGGAAATGATGGGTTGAGAATTCAGTTTCTTACCCACATGTTTTTTTGCCATTACCAGAAAACCCATGGTGAGAATAGAGATGGAAGAGATGATAATTCCCCAAAAGGTGGTTACCGGTTTGTGGCCGGTGATAATATTGTGAATGCCGGTTGTTACCAAACCGATCACTAACAAATAAAAAGCGGCACCGGTGATTTTCAGGGCTGTTTTTTCAAATTTGTCACGGCTGCTGCCGGGATTTCGTTTGATACGGATGATCATGTGGGCGATTCCCAGACCGGAAATTACTTCGATAAAACTATCGGTACCAAAGCCGAATAGCGCCAGGCTTTCATCTTCAAATCCAAAATAAGTTGCCACTAATCCTTCTATGATATTGTAGACAATGGTCAGGATCGCTAATCCAAAGGCGATGTTGTAGAGTTTTTTTGTATTGATTGTTGTTTTTTCAGTCATAATTAAAAACCTATTATTTTACTAGGGTTAATCTCTCGATATTTTTTACCAAAGACAAGAACTATTGTTCCGGTAATAACAATTATCGTTATTTTTTTAATCCTCATTTTTTTTGACAACAATTTTATGGCCAGTCCATCTGAGTTATGAAGTAAGTTGTCAGATAATTTATATGAGGCCTTTGTAATGCGAAAAATAGTTGTCATCCTTTTTGTTTTAAACTGCTTGTTTGAGGGTGTTTATGGTCAGATATCAATCAATTATATGGAAGAAATACCGGTTGTTGACGGTTATTTAGACCAAAATCTGGATAAAATAAATCTAACTGAAATGACAGCAATATACAAAACACGAGAGGATAATCCTGATGTACCGGTTCATTACCTGGCAGGATATACCGATAACTATTTTTATCTTTATATTGAAGCAGAAGCTGATCACATTATTGAGCGAGACCGGGCCTACCAAAATGGTGACGGCTTTCATCTGATGATCGGTAAACCGCAACCTGCTAATGAAGCGACGGATGAATTCTATATTCTTGGCTTTTCGCCACAAAAAAACTGGAGCCATAAAATGGTGTGGTATTATAATGTTGACTTGAGCATGCAACGGCTGGGCGATGAAGTTCTTTTTGCAACCAATGAGGATAAGGGGAAAATTGGCTTTGAGCTTTTGCTTCCCTGGAGATCTGTTGCACCCTACCATCCCTGGCTTGGAAAAATTGGCCTTAATCTTTGTTTTGTGAAGGCAATTGGCGGTAATGAAAAAAATCATCATTTCATAACCATGGATGGTAGAATGCAGAGTGAACAATCCTTGCGAAAATATGTACCGGCAGAATTTGAAAAACCGAATCAATCAACAGAGATTGTTTCAGCTTTGACAGCAAATCATATTAGGGCAGGAGAGTCTTTTAGTGTTAATGTTCGTAAGTGGGAACAACAGGACTCACAGACCACGATTTCAATCAAATTTTCATCCGGAGAAAATAAGATAGTGAATTTTCATAAAGAGAAAGTCACTTGGAAGACGGGCTTTAATGAAATATTGATTTCCCCGGCGCAGAACTTAATGCCGGGCGGATACAAATTAGAAATAAGTGAAAATAAGCAATTGTCCGATGTCCATTACCTGACGGTTTTGCCAAAAACCGATACTGAGACACTCAAGGCTGATTTACAAATGTTGAAACCATCAACAGCAAATGGTACTTATAATACACTTCTTTATTATATCGAAAATTTAGAGACATTACTTGCCGATCTTAAATCCTATGAAACTGGTTTTGAGATCAGGGAAACAATCTATGGAATAACGGGAAAAATTAAGGATATAGAAAATGGAAAGGATCCGATTATGGATCAAACCGGTGTCTATCGGCGGGCATTTCTTTCAGAAATTGATACGACACTCCGGCCTTATTCCATTTATATCCCAGATAATTATACACCGGCAAAAGCCTATCCGCTGCTGGTCTATCTCCATGGTAGTGGTAATGATGACCGGGTTCTGGATCATACGATTACTAATATTAAACAGGGCTTTATCATTCTTGCGCCTAATGGGCGGGGAACATCCAATTGTTACGCCACGAAAGAGTCTCAAACCGATATTATTGAGGCAATTAATGATGTGCAAAGGGTCTTCAATATTAAGAAGAAACAAATTGTTTTGAGTGGTTTTTCCATGGGCGGATATGGTGTCTACCGAACTTATTACGAACATCCGGAATTGTTTTCGGCGATCGCGGTCTTATCAGGACATCCAAACTTAGCGCAAAAGTGGGGCGATAGTAAAGAATTGAATTTTTTTGAGGATGAAAATCTGGTGAAATTCAGTGCGGTACCCATATTTATTTACCATGGTCGGGAGGATTTAAATTGTCCTTTTGAAATGACAGAAGAATTAGTTAAGAAAATGACGGCCAATAATTTTGATGTTACTTTTATGATTGGTGAAAAAGGTCATGGTGGAATGTCAAAAGCAATTATTTCTCAATATCACGATTGGCTGAGAAATCAGGTCAGGAATTAATCCCGCGCCAGCACAAAACTGAACCAGGTCAATAGGATCGTGACCGGTGTGAAAAGTATTTTTTCCAGGGAACTCAGGGACAATAGGTTGCCCACTGTATTAAGAGCAAACAGCGCCACCATTGCCCATAATACGCCTTTTGACAATCTTGGTGAAAGATTGAATCTGACCAAGTCTGATTTGGCCAGTACCACCCAAAAAAATAACAACGTGACGGCAATTGAAAACAATTCAAACAAGAACAACTGTTGGCGGGATTCCAGCATGCCGCCCCAGATCATATCGTAAGGAAGCAGTCCCATGATGACTAAAAGGTGAAATACCAAGGTTATGGAAAAAATTAGGAGAAGTCCGTAGGTGGCGATTTTTTTCATAATGAAATTCTTTTATAATGCATAGGTTAAGGAAATTGTGTCGTCAGAGTGCATTAACCGTGTTGATGCAAAAACCAACACGGTCGGTTCACTTCAAAAAATTATTCAGGATTTTATCGGGTGTTCCTTTTCAACACATTTGATATTCAGATCGGCCAGTTTTTTTAATACCGGCAAATAGATTTCTTTTTTCACCGGAATCTGGACACCTTTCAAACCAATCTCACCTTTCAAAATCAATTCTGCGCCAATAGCTGCCGGCAATCCAACGGTTCTTGCCATGGAGGTATCGCCATTTTCGATCCCGTAATCGATCAGTGTGGAAGTAATGCGCTTTTTCCCTTCCGGAAGTTTCGCGATAAAATCATGGAAGAGCACAATCATATCCCGTTCGCCCGGCCGGTATTCCATTTTTTCCAGGAAAGTTGCCGTCATGATATCGAGAAGATTTCGAGTATCGGGGAGTTTTTTATCATCAAAAAGCCCCAGCCATTTCAACCCTTCCAACACATCAGGTTTGCTATAGTTTCCCAGAAATTCAT
>CAYTLS010000030.1:0-10058 GCA_964438745.1 uncultured bacterium | reverse complement strand
CATTGGGCGTTGTCAGCTAAGTCATGCCTTGGAAACTTTTCATAAATACTGTTAAAGATTTCTGCGGCTTCTGCAAATTTTTTATTGTAAAAATAATCGAGTCCCTCTTTATAAGTTTGTTCAATTTTATGGGGAGAAAAGACAATCTCCCTGTCCTTCTTTTTTAATGCATAAAGTAAGGACATGCCTCGGGGAATGTCACTCAGAGTCAAGGAAACTCTACGATTCAACTGATTTTTTAGAGTATTATCCGAATGCGCCAGCAATTCACCGACCCCCATATTCATAATGAAAATTCTCGTGGCCATTTTTTCACGGTCTTTTGCCGGGAAAAGATCTAATAGCAATTGACCAACGGTTTCACACCTTTTTCTGGAAATTTTGGTGTTAATTTCCGGAGAACCGGTGGGATCTGTGTAGCCGCGCAGATTCAAATAAATATTGTCATTTTGTTGCAATGCTTCAACAGTTTTTGCCAGCGTAATCATGTAGTTTTTGTTAAACTGCTGACTGGGCCTCTTGTATTCACCAAGATCAAAATAGATATCATCAAAATATATATTCAAATGAAGATAATCACGGTAAGACTTTTCCGGTGTTTTGAGAACAGGTGCGGGAATTGATTTATCAGGTGCAATGTAAATATTTTGTTGAAGTTGTACAGGTAATTTATTGGAATTATACATAATTTCAGCTTTGATGACTTTATGTCCCGGACCAATATTTTTTTCCACATAACCAGCACTATACCGGGTGGTGTATACTTTATCTACTTTTGATCCTTTTTTAACTGTTTTCCAATTGCCGTTGTTATCCTGCCAGGAAAGTGAGATATCAGCAGTTCCTTCGCCAATAATGACGAGTAAAAGTTCATTTTTATCCGTCAATTTGAAAGTATCAGAAGGTACCAGTGAAAACTTGAAATCAGGAATTATTGGAATGCCGGCTGATAATGTCTCTATAGTATTATTCCGGTCTTTCTTTTCAGATATTGTTTGTGGATTTTGTGTAACCTCTATTTTCTCTTTCGATTGATCCTGTGTTTTAAAATCCTGCAGATCTTTTTCATTTACAGCATTCTTGCTACCAGCACAACCGATTAAAAATACAAGTAATAAGATAAAATACTGTTTCATATTTACCTCTGATTAGTCGATTAACCCCAATTACTAATAATATTATAGATTTATTTGAATTTTCAAAAGCAAAAAAAAAAATCATCCAGTACTGGATGATTTTTTTTTAAATATTATATCAACAAAGATTATTCTTCTTCTTGAGGCTTGTCCATCTTAGTTTCTTCAAGATTTTCAACCTGGTCTTCAATATTTTTAAGTGATCTATTCAGTCTGCGCAAGATCTGTTTCAGATCAAGAATTTCATTATTTGTTTCTCTTCTGACAGTAGATAGTTTGTCTGAAGTTTCCTGCAGATCTGTTTTCAAACTGGTCAACTCGGCATTGGTATAAGATTTAAGTTCTTCAACTGAAAAATTCACATCATCAATTTTTGTGGTTAATTCCTGTTTAGTATCATCAAGTTTACTGTCCAATTTTTCTACTGATCGTTGGAATTCCTGGATGTGTTTTCCACGGCCGATAAATTTTAATTCAAGATCATGGAGTGCATGGTCAAAAGATTCAACCTGAACGGATTGGAGTGAATCCTGACTATTTAAAACAGTCATACGTTCGTTCACAGTACCAAATTTGTAAGCAAAATATATTGATACTCCGACCAAAATAACAATTGCAATAGTTTTAATTACTTCTTTCATTTAATAGCTCCCATTATTTTTTATTTAATTTCTTCCGGATGTGACTAAATCGGCCGACATCCCCTCCTTTTACTTTTCATCAATATTTTAGATCAAATAACGATATAGAATTTACAAATCTATAATTAATTTTCAATACTTTTCTTTAAAAAAATAGCTTTTGAACAGACTGACAATCATTATTCAAACCTTAAAGTTTAATATTAATTTCTTGTCCACATTTACAACGTGGCTTTTTTAGATTATTTTCAACCACTGTAAAGATTTGTCTCTCGATCAATAAGGCTCCGCATTCAGGACAATAAGTATTATCAAAATTTGTTGTCATCACATTGCCCTCATAGACATAATGGAATCCCTTATCCAGGGCAAGTTGACGGATCTTGTCAAGTGACTCCTTGGAAGTTCTGGGAATATCCAACATTTTATAGGCCGGATGAAAGGCAGAAAAATGTAACGGTGTTTCAGGGCCAACATGCTCATAGAGCCAGTCTAAGAGATCATCTACATTATTATCCGCATCATTATAGCCGGTCACCACTAGATTTGTGATTTCCAAAAAAACATCCATTTTTGCCAGTTCTTTGATCGCCTGTAATACCGGATCCATTTTAGCATGGCATATCTGATTATAAAAATTATTGCTGCCACTTTTCAAATCAATATTGGCAGCATCAATTAATGAATAAATATCTTGTAAAGGAGTGGGATTAATATATCCATTGGAAACAATTACAGTTTTCAGGCCCTGCGCTTTCGCAATTTTTGCAATATCAATAATATACTCTCCAAAAACCGTTGGCTCATTATATGTAAAAGCAATTGAATCGCATTCATTATTGATCGCTAAATCAACGACTTCTTCCGGAGGTAGATATTCACGGTCTTTTCGAACATAATTCTGTCTGGCGATCTGATAGTTTTGACAAAACTGACATTCCAGATTGCAACCTATTGTTCCTATCGAAAAAACCCGTGATCCCGGATAAAAATGAAATAGCGGTTTTTTCTCAATGGGATCAATATTGATTGCGCTGGGATATCCGTAAACCAAAGAATGCAGCTCGCCATCTTTATTTTGACGAGTTTGACAAAACCCTTTATTGCCTTCAGCGATTATGCAATTTCTTGGACATAATTGGCACTGAACCTTTTGATTGTCAAGTGCCTGCCACCATTTTGCTAACATAATTATTGAATCCTATAATTCTTTAAAAGTGAAAAGAAACATTAAAAACCTACAAATTAGCAATCCTATTGTCAATATAGTTCCAACATTAGATAAAAAAATGGGGTGAGAATTTAAATCCTCACCCCATTATATTGATAGCTAAAAATCTATTAGTTATACAGTTTTGTTCTTAGTTTAAGGACGGTTCCAGGGATAATATTATCCAATTCGGAACCTAATTTTGTAGCGTTATCTCTGAGGATAACAATCCATGCATAATTATTGTTATATTCTTTGCCAGCGATTGACCAGAGTGTTTCATTGGTTTCAACAGTGTAATCATAGTATTCATATTTTAAAGGATTGGCATTTTCCTTTTCCTTTTTCAACAGAAATTCATGATATGGAAAAATGAGATTGGGATTATTACCGATCTTTTTCTTATTCCACTTGTAAATCAATTTCCATTTAGATTTGTCGCCATATTCGTTCTTAGCGATTTTTGACAGCCAATCATTTGGTTTAACCATGTAAAAAATTTCAATGGTATCTTCTTCAGAAACTGCAGTAAGAGCATCTTCCAATTTCTCTTCTTCCTGTTCCACGGGTTCAGTTTTTTTCTACCTGTTGCTTTTCTTCCTGCACGGGTTCTTCTTTAACTGCTTCCTTTGCACATGATACAAAAAGAACTACTGAAATGATCATTACCATCAATATGCGAAATCTGTTCATTTTTTACTCCTCTGTGTTAATTTCCTTTTATCTTTTAATCTTACTAAAAATTGCAAAAAAAATCAAAATAGTCAAGCTTAAATATTAATATTTCATTCGAGGCATAGTTTCTTATTATTTTCAAGACTGGCTTATCACAGATTTTTTAAATAGTTTATGAATTAATTAATGATAAATTAACCACCGGATTAAAATTATTTTATTTAAGATCCCATGATGGTTTAATTCTCATAATTTCACATAAAAAACACAGCAACTCCTAAAATCGCCACAACTGCCCCTAAAATCTCTTTCCAATGAATTTTTTCATGTTTAAATGTAATCGCAAACAATGTAATTACCAAGGGAGAAAGTGAAATTAATGTTGAAGCAATGCCAACTTTGGCATTTTGTACTGCCAGCAGGCTCAGAGAAATTCCCAGAAATGGCCCCATAAAAGATCCGGCGGCAATATTGGATATCGCCTGTCTGTCCTTAAACGCATGAATAATTCTACGCCAATTATTCCTGAACAAAAAGATAATCGTAAATCCGAATACCCCTGCCAGTAACCGAATCTGTGTAGCTGCAAAGGCATTGTAATCCTGTACACCGTATTTGCTCAGAATCAATCCCGAGGCCTGGCCAACTGTCCCACCCAAGGCTAATAAAACGCCCAGGACAGGATGAGTGAAGCGCATTTGCTTGCGTTCGCTGTCCCGCTCAAGGATAACAATAGAAATTCCGGTAATTGAGATCATCATTCCGCTGATTTCCAGCAGGGTCATACTTTCATGAAGAAAAATCCAACTGAGGATTGCAGAAATCGGGGGAACCAATGACATGATCAGCATAGAAATACGTGCGCCCAATACAACGAAAGCCTCAAATAATAACAAGTCCCCCAGCACCACTCCTATGATGCCCGATAGAAAGAGCCAAAACCAAACATGTCCGCTGGCATCAAAAGGCAATATCATTCCCCGGGTTATTAAGGTAAAAATACTAAGAAAAAACAACCCAATAAAAAGTCTCAAATAATTAACCGCCAGCGAGCCGACTTTTTTTCCGGCATTTTCAAAAAAGATCGCATTGAAAGCCCAACAAAATGCAGTGGCAATCGCAGCTAATTCGCCCAAATAATTATTAATAAATTCCATAATTTCCCTGTTTTTGTCATTATATATTTCTGATTTCCTCGGGTAACTTATTGATCTCAGTGACATCATACTCCACTGTATAATCCTCGATTGTGATGGATGAGACCGGAACAACGCCACAAATAGAATTTGTAATAAAACAACCCGAATAAGCGGACAGTTGCTGAATAGTTATACAATCCTCGATAACATCGGTCTTGGGATGTTGAATTAAAATTTGCCGAATGATACCGGGTAAAATTGGCAACCACTGGTCTGGTGTATATATTTTATTCCCTTTTAGGAAATGAATATTAGCGGTTGTCAGTTCCAACAGCTGGCCCTTTTCATTATGAAACAAAAAATCGTCATAAAATGAATTTCTGAGTAATCGCTTTTTGTAAATATTTTCAAAATAATTCATGCTTTTGTACCGGTAAAATCGATTATCACCACGATTTGATGGCCGGGTTAATACATTTATAGGCGATTTGTTGATGATAAGTTTTTGTGGAATGATTAAATATTTAAGTAAATCCCGATGATTCAGATAGACCAGAATTTTAATACGGGATTCTTTTAACCGGTTCAGGGACATTAATTTTTTCAAGACTTTCAGCACATCACATTGTTCTAACTGGAATTGAAAATCCACGGCAGATTGATTCAGTCGATTCAAGTGCTCTGCCAGAAAATGGAATTTGTTATGACTATATTTCATCGTTGTAAAAAACCCGATTCCATACTGAAAACCCGGCGCTGAAATCGAAATTCTGGCTTTTTCCTTTTCGATATAGTTTTGGTCATGATAAACGATCATTATTGTCCTTCCATAAGCGCGAGAATATTATTGATTTTAGTTTTCATTTCCAAATATTCTGCTGCCGGTTCCGAATCAATGGTTATAGCGCCGCCGGAATTGATGAAAATATTATCATCTTTAATAATAGCTGTTCTGATGACAATACTGGCATTCAGATAGGTTTGATTCATAAGCATGATCGAGCCGGTGTAGACATTCCTTGTATAAGTTTCCAGCTCATCGATTATTTCCATCGAACGAATCTTAGGACAGCCAGTGATCGATCCACCGGGAAATGTTGCCTTAATCAAATCGATATAATCCCGGCCTTCAAGGAGTTGTGATTCAACCAAACCCACCAAATGGTAGACATTTTCAAAGGCTTCTAATTTTTTGGAATTTTTGACTGATACCGAACCAATCTCAGACACCTTTCCCAGATCATTCCGCAATAAATCAATAATCATATAGAGTTCGGCCTGATCTTTTGATGAGTCAAGTAATTTTTTTCTATTACTTTTATCCTGAGTCTCATTCTCCCCTCTCTGAATAGTTCCTTTGATGGGTCGTGTTTCAATAGTTCTATTCTTTGCTCTTAAAAACATTTCCGGGGATATGGACAATATAATTAATTCCGGTAAATTGATGAAACAACTATAGGGCGCTTGATTAGAGTCAACCATTCGTTGAAAAAATTTGTATGCATTACCGGAAAATTCACCCCGTATCTGTTGCGTAAAGTTAACTTCATAGACATCGCCCTGTCGGATGTAATCAAGAATTTTTTCAACACGGCTTACATATTTTTCTTGGGTTAGTTCAGCAGTGACATTTTTTACAGTATAATCCTGATAATCCGATTTGGTATTTGGAAAATAATGTCTCTTTTCATAATCAAGTATAATTTCCCAGGCTTGTTCGGAAATATTGTCAAAAACATAATAGCGGTTATAAACTAAAAATTGAAACTGTGGTACCTGGTAAGAATCAGTGGTTGTTTTTGGAAGCCTTTCAACTTCGTGACACATTTCATAGGAAAAATATCCAATTAAACCAATTTTGTTGGCGGGATACGGAAGATCATGAAAGGTTGTTGCGCCTAAAAATTCTTTTAGCCAACCCCATATATTCGGTACCTTCGCCATGTGTCCATTTATATCCATTATTCCAGTGTCGTAGGATACCATTAAATTAGGCTCAATGCCAATAACAGAAAATTCTGAGTTTGTCTGATCACCCGATCCGGTCAGTAAAGCGCTGCCGGTTTTTGAGGCGTGCTCATGAAAAATAATATTCGGTGAGCGAAACTTGATTTTACGAATATGACGGTTTTTAATATTTAGATATTTTTCATACATCGTTTAAAAATTCCTGAATCAACCGGTCACCCTGTGGCGTTAAAAAAGATTCCGGATGAAATTGTAATCCAAAGACCGGGTAATCGATATGATATACTGACATCACTATCCCCTGTTCTGTTCGGCTATCTACTTTCAGGCAGGCCGGAATATTACCGACAATCAGCGAATGATAGCGGGCGGCGTAGAATTCTTTCGCAACCCCTTTAAACAATCCTGACTGCTGATGAATTATTTTTACGCACTTTCCATGGACCGGCACTGAACTTTTTATTGTGGCGCCACCAAATACTTCATTGATACACTGCATTCCCAGGCAGATTCCCAACAGGGGTAATTTATCATAAAAATACTCCACCAGGGATTTGGAAATACCGGCATCAGCTGGACTTTTTGGACCCGGCGATATGATTATTCCGGAATAACCCTTACTTAGAATGGACCGGATTGAAACCTTGTCATTCCGCCGGACATCAACAATTCCAACAAATAATTTTTGAGTTTGCTGGTAAAGATTATAGGTAAAAGAATCATAATTATCGATTAGTAAAATTTTCTTCATTTTGACGCTTTTTAATTGTGCAAAATTAAGGAAAACCCTGCGTTATAAAAATCAAAAAAACATTTTCATTGTAAGTAACCATCACTCATTTTAGATTTCTTAGTCACACAAGAATTTATTTACAGGAATGATAATCTATGAAAAGAGCAATTGTTCAATTAATAAAAGTATTAACCACCTTTTTCCTTTTCCCCTACTTGTTTTTAGAAATATGCAGGGATATCACTCCTGTTTTGCCACCGGGAATTAATGTTCCGGACTTTATCCTTCCAATTCTCTACCTTATCCTTCTGGGATTTTCATTATTCTTCATAAAGAACTATCTGCTCTATTTTTATGTTACTGAAAATTTTCCGTTTCCCTTTGCCAGTCCAAAGCGAATGGTTACAGAAGGTGCTTTTTTAAAAATGCGGCATCCATTGATCTATTCATACACTTTCTTTCTCTTAATTCTGGGATGGATCAATAATCATTTTTTAGCAAGCATAATATTATCAATTCTGTTCTTCATCCTTTCACTCCTGTTTTTTTATTCAGTTAATGCTAAACAGTTACAGAAAAAGTTTTCTGGCCGCTATGCTGATAATTTTTTAGCTACTCCCCTGTTTCCCCGATTCCAAAAAGCCGAGCCTCAATCCCCTAAATTCGGCCGGCTTCTGACACAATTATCAGTACGGTTTTTAATGTTGCATTGGTGTCCGACAACTTATAAAGGTACCGAAAATATTCCCGATGACGGCAGCGCCTTATTTGTAGCCAATCATATGTCTTATCCCGATCCTTTCTTTATTGCCGGAGGTATTCACAGAAACATTCGCTTCCTCACCACAGCGGAGGTATTCAAAAAACGAATAAACCGGTTTTTCTTTTATATTATGGGATCGGTACCCATCAAAAGATTTACCAAAGATCCGATTGGGATCAGGAAATTTTTAAAACTGATCGGGCAGGGATATGCGGTTGGTTATTTTCCGGAAGGAAAACGAAGTTGGACAGGAGAGCCCTCCCCATTTCCAAAAGGCGTTTATCGCTTGTTAAAAAAAATTCGTGTCCCTATTATTCCGGTATCAACAGCCGGGTTTTACGCACTCTGGCCACGCTGGGGGGACCGAATGCGACGGGCTACTCTTCAGGTAAGATTTCATCCACCCCTGGTCATTATCCCTGATGAGACTGAAGAACAATTTACACAACGATTAACGGCGATTTTATACCAGGACGAATATAAGCATTCAGACCAATTGTTATCAAAACGGCATTTAAACAAAAGCATCAGCACACTGTTCTGGCGCTGTCCGGTTTGCGGTAAAATGGATGCTATCCGGGAAGTCGGACACCGGGAATTTATTTGCCAGGATTGCCAGTCCGGGGGATCGATTACCTCAAACCACAGAGTAAAATTATACAATTCCCAAACGGACAGCTCGGAAATCCATCAATTTGCCACTCTTTATAAGCAGGTCATCGATTTCCCCATTTTCGGCGATTCTTTCAAAAGTCAAAAAAGTATTCTGTATATCGGGAATTTCCCACATATTAAAAAGGTGGATTCGGGAACATTATCGCTTAAGGATCGTACATTTGAATACAATGGAAACAAAAAACGACTATATAAACTCTCAGAAATTACTCAACTTCACACCGAAGGCAACCGCATCCTGCATTTTATTACTGACCGGAAACAGATTCAGGTCAAATTCCTCCATGAAAGTCCGCTTAAGTGGGAGCAGATTTACAATAGAGTATTAGCCAGATCACAAAGAGGAAGAAATTCGACGAATATCCTTGATAAAAGTTAAAACAAATGTTAGATTTAAATAAATAATAACAAACGGAGGTCATATGAAACAAATAAAAATATTATTCGCACTCGCCCTAGCGATCACCTTAACCTCTTGCTATACAACGATTTCTTCTCCGGAAACAACACGAGAAACCATTTATACACAAGAAGAGCAGTATCCGGAAACCGGCTACAGCGATTATCAGTTTGGAACGGTGATCAATAATTACAATTATTTTCATGATGTTCCATGGTATAGCCCACACTACAATAATTATGCGTGGAGACACCATAGCTATTCCAGATGGCCGCAGTTCATAAGTCCATACTACTTCGGATACAATGATTATTATCCTTATTATTATGACCAATATTATACATACGGCTATCCTTTTTATGATAGTTTTTATGGATATGGCGGATACAACTATTATTATGGTGGCTTTGGTTATTATGGCTATAATGGTGGATATTACAACAACCCATGGGGCTACAGTCATTATGCCTGGGGCGGCGGCGGCGGATATTATACCCCTGATAATGCCGGCAGTGAAAAAGCCCGAAATATTGGACAGATTGATGGACGCAAAACACGCAAAACCAATCAGCAAAATGTTCGCGAGGACAATGATTTTCCAACAGTAAATATTGGTAATAGCGGTCTCAGTACAAGCTCCGGAATGAGTTCCATCGGTGGCAATGCCCTGGTCAACACAGAAGAAGAAAACAACAACAAACGCACCACCCGCGTGAAA
>CAYTLS010000029.1:0-10124 GCA_964438745.1 uncultured bacterium | reverse complement strand
TTCATAATCAGCTTTGTCTACTTTTGTGATTTTTTTATCATCAATATCAATGATAAATAAACTTAAAGTTTGATCGGTGAAAGCCAATTTTTCACCATCCGGAGACCACCGTAAGGTATGTCGATACCCGGATTTAAAGTTGGTGAATTTATTTGTTTCGCCACTTTCACAATTATAAATATAGAGCTGATATTCACCATCGTTATCAGAAAAATAAGCGATCTGTTTACCGTCAGGACTCCAACTAGCATCTTTATCACGGGCACCACAATTTTTAGAAATGTTGCGGGTGGCTCCCTTTTCTTTTGGTACTGAAAAAATCTCACCCCGGGCCACCACTAAAGCGCGATTACCACATGGCGATACATTAAAATCTTGTATGTCATCGCTAACTTTGACAAGTGCCGGACGAGTTTCAGGCGCATCAGATAAGATTTGAATATTTATTTTTTGCGACTCACCTTTTTTAATATCATACAATTGAATTGAACCACCTAATTCATAGACGATTTTATCACCACCGTCAGAAGGCATACCAACATCAAAATTTTGATGGAAAGTCAGCTGCTTCCGCTCCTTTGTTACAGGATCAATTGAAAAAAGATTGAGACGGCGGTTCTCTGTTTTATCAGAACTAAAATAAATTTTGTCGCCAATCCACATGGGAATTCTATCTGTCCCTTCAAAACTTGTCAGTTGAACCTCTTTTTTAGTGGTATAATCATAGAGATAAATATCCTGTGCCAAACCACCGACATACCGCTTCCAGTTGCGGTGCTCACGAGCCACTTTATTGAAAGCAATTTTTTTACCATCGGGAGAAAATGCGCCCTGAACAACTTCCGGTAAGATTAGTTCTTCGATTTCAGAATCATCCGTTGACACCATAAACAACCGACTAAACCGGCTGTAACTTTTCCGATCGGAACGGAAGATGATTTTATTTTCAGTAGGGTGCCAGCCAATCATCATGTCGTAGCCAGGGTGGAAAGTCAGGCGTTTGATATTACCGCCATAAACATCCATGACATAAATATCACCATTACCATCGAATTCGCCGGTAAAAGCGATATATTTTCCATCATTGGAAAATTTTGGATAAGTTTCATCTCCGTCATTAAGTGTTAACCGGATCGCTTCTCCACCGGCAACATTACATTTCCAGATATCATTCTGATGAGTAAAGACAACCAGGTCTTCATGAATATCAGGAAATCTGAGGATTGGTTGCTCCATCTGGGCATGAACATGGATACTGCCCATGAGCAAAATGATTAAAACCATAAGAATATTTTTGCGCATCTTCTCTCTCCTTTTTTATTTGCACGAAACAAAATAATTTAAACTTTTTAAGGAATATTTAAAATTATTAATCATCATCTGTAAAACCGGGAAACTAAAGATACAAACCTGGCACTCTTTTATTTTTACAAAATTGAAACAACTCATCTAATAAATAAAAATATTTTTGTGATTTGAATCACATCCATTAACAATTAATTTGTATACAATTATTTTATTATCTATTTTATTATGTGCATTTATAATCATTATGTGTAGGAGGTTTTATGAAGAAGAAAATTTTTTTAGTTCTTATGGTCATTTCGCTCTTGTTTGCAGTTCAATCATGTTCCTTATTTGAAGATCTACTAGGTACTTCTGACGATGAAGAAGGGGAAGTTGCCATAGAAATAGAAGATAAGAGCGGTATTTTAATTATTACAGATGGTGCCAATGTTGATGTCAATGACTTTCAGGTCATAACTTTGACCAACATTGATGATCTTGATGAAAATGGAGAATTTGAAGTCAAGGGAAACGTTTCCGATAAACTTCAAATCATTATCTTTAAAAAACAGAGCAAAGACCTGCCGGTATATATCGGCCTCTATGATCCGGTCACCCAAAAAGTGACTGCCAATGATACAACCACGGCCTTGGCGCTCACAATGCTCAATCCCTATCTGGTTTATACAACTCAAACTCAACGTCAGCAATACATTGAAACGGTCCAAATTCATGAAAACTTTGATGATCTGTTAGCATTATTAGACCAGGCTTACGCCACTGATGCCGATAATGCTCTCAACTATGAAGTAAACCCCCGCATCTATCAGACTGCGGTTGTTATCATGAAAGGAGTTATGGAGCAACTTGGCGGTATGGGAAAAGCGCTTGGGGTTCAGGAACTCGAGCCTCCTTCAATCGAAGATATTACCGGAACAAAAATTAATTTTGTCAATCCACGCAGAATCTATTACGCTGCCGGTATTACAGAAAATGGCAGTTTGAATGATGTTGTCACCCTGGAAAAATCAGCGCCAATCACCTCTTTTAATTGGGGATGGCCACCCACATTTTACAGTACAGTAACAGAATCCGAATATGATCTGGGAAATGGAACCTTTGATATCAATATCATTAAAGGTATAGATTTCACAAAAATCTCTGATTGGGATGATCCTGTAGGAAGAGCAACCCTATTAAATTCGGCCCAGGCCATTGTCTATTTTATGGATCTGTTGACCGGATATAACCTGATGATGGATACGGAAGATCTGAGTATCTCTATTTCCAATGATCTGGCGCAACTTATGACAAGATTTGTGAACGAAAATAATACAGAAGATTTTATCAAAGAGTTCTGCCAGGTAATGAAAAATAACAGTGATAATATTTCAACATGGTTGCTGGATGCGGAAAGTGAAGCGGCGGAGGAATACATTGAAACCTGTGCACTGGTACTGGAAAATGCTGTTTTTGTTTTCAAACTCATGGGCTTTGTAAATGAAAACGGGCCTTTTTACTGGGAATTGATCAATTCGCCAACAGAAGTTTCCTATCAAGTTACCCAAGCCAACGGAGCGATTACAGAAAACCAGGAAAACAACCCACCGGAAGTGGAATTTACCGTTGATCCGCCCGCCGGTATTGTAGGCACCCAATTTAATTTTGATGCCAGCCAGAGTGTTGATGAAATCGACGGACAAAACGGACTTATGTACCGCTGGGATTTTAACAGTGACGGCACCTGGGAATCGGATTGGTCTTCCAGCCCGACCATTATAATCGAATACACTGATCCCGGTTCATATTTAGTCACCCTGCAGGTCAAGGATAGTGCTGGATTGATCGGTACAATTACCCACCGGGTGAATGTGGGCGGTGGCGCCGGAACCGCAACCCATGTGAAACTCTTTCAGGATGCTTTGCCCTGGAGCAGTAACGCGATGATCACTATGCTGGAAAGTTTAGGCTTCACTGAAGGTGGCGGTGCGAACCAGTATGAAATTATTCCTTCTGCGGATATGGCTACTGTTCCACTGATTCCTGGTACTGATTTAGTAATTATTGCCAATGACCAGTATGATTCATTTTATGCAAATTACGCAGCCAGTCAGGTAAGGTTTAATAATTTTGTTTATACTGGTGGCTCGCTGTTCTGGGAAGCCTGTGACCGCGGCTGGGCTTATGGAAACATGGTAGATCAGGGTGTTATACTCCCTGGTAATATTACCCAGAATCATAATTTTGATAATTACAATTATGTCACCGATCAGAACCTGCCCCTTGTCTCCGGATTACCCAATGAACTGGATCACAATTATGCCAGCCATGAAAGTTTCACCAATTTGCAGGATGGTACAACCATCTATTGTGTCGACAGCTATGAAAATCCAACTCTGATTGAATATAATCTTGGCGGCGGTTGGGTGATTGTTACAGGACAACCGCTGGAACATCAGTATGATAATAACTATGGCGTTTCTGATGATATGAATCAGTTACTACCCAGAATTGTTTCCTATTTTACCGGTAAAGCTTTTGGTAAACAACTACCAAAACCTTTATCAAAATCTAATGGGCGGCCAAGCTCCGCTGAATGATAATATAAACATATAAGCATAAAAAAAACTCCGGCTAAATTGCTGGAGTTTTTTTTATTTACAAAGAGTTGTAATCGACCTATTATATGGATATTATCATTTAAATCAAGGTATTGAACTCATCTTAAATTATTGTTTTTATTTTAGAATTCAATAGGAATAACTTTATTATTCTCACTTGATTCCTGGGCATCAATTCCAGATAAACGTTTCATTCTGTCAGAGCGCTCACCAACTTTAATAGTATAGAGGCCATCCTTAAAAACCTTTGGTTGGAAGGATGTTCCTTTAATTCTTAAGGTGTATACAACTCTTTCATCAGGCTCATAAATTACCTGTACAATCGGGTCTTCTATTCCTGTTACTTTAATTGTTGGTAAATATGCAATGGCTTCCCGGCCATAATTATCCAACTGATCGATTGTAATTGGCCATCCTTCGTATTGTTTGGCACTCTTTTTTGTTACATCTACACCTCTGGGCCAACATTCCATTGTTATTTTTCGGTTTTTGGTATCAAAGTGTACCAATCCATATCCAGCAGCCCGATCTCCCCATTCCTGTTCTTTTTGTTTATCTTTGCCCCATAGCTGTTTAACTTCCTTTTTGGGATTGGCATAGGCATACATTGTGATCTTATTATGAAACCCATCAAAATAATCTCCCAGTCCGGGTAGCGCTCCTTCCACCGGTTTACCATCTGGTCCGTCTTTAGGTACCCACCACCTATTGTAATAATTAACAATTGAGGGGACACAAAAAGAAAAGCCTGAATCACGAAACCGATTTATACCATGATGAATAATAGTTGCCAGATGCTGATCGCCTGCAATATGAAATGCGTAACATTTTCGCATAGTTTCTATCGCCCTGTCTCTGGCAGATTGAGGCCAGCCATTGGCATCCATATCAGCAATAAGGTCATATTCATATTTTCCATGTCTATGCGCCGCATTGGCAAAAATAGTCTGTGACAAAACCGATTTCATATTAACATCATTCCAGTTTTCCCCCCATTCCTCCAGAAAATGAAGTTGTCGCTTGCCAAGTATTTTTCCTCCTGGAATATCAACAATTTTTGGATCATAATTTGGATCGGTAATGTGGTCAGGTCGAGGCCCCATTTTCGGCAAATACCCTTTTGGGCCGGTCTTAAACTTACGGTCTTCAATGATAGCAAAATCCACTTTACCTATTTTCAATGCTGTATAATAAACGCCGATACCCCGTTTTACAGGAGTCGGATCAAAAGGATCAGGCAGATGCCAGGTCTGTGCATTCTGGACAGAATTTACATATTGCGGCGAATAGTAAAAGCCCCCGTCATTCCCGGCCGGACTGGATGCTTTTATGCCACCTTCTCCCCAAATATTTCCCTGGCCGACATCATGATCATCCGGAATTGTTATGGTAGGTCGATCTTTAATGATTTCACCAAATTGTTGTCCAAACAGGAGCCAGGCCTGCAAATGCTTTTCGTGGTCATAGGATTGGTCACCGGAAAAAAACAGCATGTCAGGATCCTGGGCTTTTATATTTTTTATGATGTCAGGTTTAAGTCTGCGATCATAATTACCATTGCCTGTAAAACCAGCTACGACTATAATATCTTTATCAACAGGATCTTTTCTGATTAATCCTTTATATTTAGCTTTACCGGATGCAGCAACAACTCTGTATTGAACGGTTTTATTACTATTCCATTCTTCTACCCGAAAATGCGCTGTCCACTGTTTTCTGTCTTCCTGAGGCCACCCATAGAATTTTTCACTTACAATTGTTGCAACGATAGTTTTCCATTTGTCGTCATTATTAATTTGTAATTCAACCACTCTATCGACATCATCAGCCAATGGATAAAGTTGGACAGTCATTTTTAGAGTATTATTATTAACGGTATACAATGCAAAACAAATTGCATCTTCTTCAGGTACATCATCTATGTTCAACCAGTTCTCACCAATCGGTTTCCGGGCATTTAATGGCACAATTGTGATTATTATCAAAGCTACCAATACAAGTATTCTTTTAGCCATTATTTCCTCCTTTATAAAAATTCTTTATAGTAATTATCCAATTGTTCAAGATATCTCTCTCCATCCATCAACTTCCCGCAGAACCGTCAAAAATATATCCTGCCCCGCGTACGCTTTTAATAAACTGTGGATTGCGGGAATCCTTCTCAAAATACTTCCGCAGCCGGGCGATAAAATTATCAACTGTGCGTGTATTGATCACATAACTGATATTCCAGACCGTCGCCAGTAATTCCTTGCGGGAAATGATCTTCCCCCGGTTGCTGATAAATAGTCGCATGACTTCGGCTTCTTTAGTGGTGAGTTGAACTTCTCCATTGGCAGTTTGAGCGGTAAAATCATTAAAATTAATCTCATTTTCACCAAATCGGAATAAATTTTCCGGTTCAGCACTACTCATTTGTAACTGCCGCCGTAACAGGGCCTGAATTCTGGCCAGCAATTCTTCCAGATGAAAAGGTTTCGTCAGATAATCATCAGCGCCAACTCTTAGTCCTTTGACTTTGTCCTCCAGCTGTTCTTTGGCAGTCAGCATCAGAATCGGGACATTAATATTTTTTTTACGAATGATCTCTGTCACTTCAAACCCATCTAAATAAGGCATCATTATATCCAGAATGATCAAATCAAAGGACTGTTTTTCAAATTCCGTAACGGCCGCACGGCCATCCTCAACCCAGACAACTTTGTAACCCTCTTCTTTCAGATTGAAGACCAGCCCCTCAGCCAGTGTTTGTTCATCTTCTGCCAGTAAAAGTCTATTCATCGTCAATCCAATAATTTATTTAAATATCTTCTTTTCTTAACCCCAAATTGTGGTAATAAAATACGAAAGCAGGTGCCTCGCTCTTTTTTTTGTTTCATAATTTTGATTTTACCACCATGGTATTTGAGTATCTCCCGCACCAGATAAAGACCAAGCCCGGTTCCCTTGACATTGGGTATATTCCGGTTTTCACCCCTGTAAAATTTACGAAACACTTTTCGTCGCATTCCCCTGCTAATACCGGTGCCATTATCACAATAAGTTATTACCACCCATTTTTTATGTGATTCCAGTTCAATATTTACCAATGGTTTCTCCAGTGAATATTTGACAGAATTTTCCATTAGATTTTTTAAAATATGCCGGAAAGCCATCTCATCAAAAACAATCTGTCCATCATCATTTAAATTGTTCTCAATATTAATTGTAATGGCATAGTCTTTTTGGATTTCATCGATCACCTTCGTCAAAAAATCCGACGCGTTCAATAATTTACAATTATAGATTTGTAATTTTTGTTCCAGCCGGGATAAAACCAAAATATTATCTATCAGATCTTTCAATTTTTGTGTGTTTTGAGCAATATTATCCAGAAATTTCTGACGGTTTTTTTCATCTATTTTCCGCGATTTTAAAGTATCTGTGGAAATCTGCATGGAAGTTATTGGTGTTTTCAATTCATGTGTAATATTAGCAATGAATATATCATACATACGCGCCAGGTTAAACTGTACATTCAAAAAGCGAAAAAGCATGGACATTCCCGCCAGCGCCAGCATCAATAATGTCAGTCCGATCACCAGCATTGCCACGGAACCGCTATCAGGTACCTGTACCGAGTATCGCTCGCCGATTTTATTGAATATCAAATTATTGATTACAAACCGTGAAATCCACAACCCCGCAATTGAAAGCCAAATCAACTGGACAATGACAAAAATTACTATATAATAGGCTAAGGAATATTTTTTACGCATCAGTCAATTCCTGTTTTTCTAATAATTTAATTACTGCATTTTGTGGTACAAACACGCCCAATCCTTTTATTACATTACTTTTACAAACACAAAGTTAAAAATTTTGTATAATTAAATTAGCCAAAAAGGCATAATGATAAAAGGATTTTTAATTTAAAGATGAGGTCTAAAAATGATAATACCGGCTTTAAAAATTGGTGATTTAGTAGTAGAGAAGGCAATTGTGCAAGGGGGCATGGGAATTGGAATTTCTTTGTCAGGATTAGCAGCCGCTGTCGCCAATGAAGGCGGTATCGGTGTGATCTCCTCCGTGGGACTTGGCTTTCTAAAGGGTAAACGAAATAAACGGAATTTCAATAGCAATGCCGGCTACTTACGGGAAGAAATCCGCAAAGCAAAAGCCCTTGCCACAAAAGGCGCGATTGGTGTCAATATTATGGTGGCGATTTCTGATTTTGATGCTATGGTTAAAGCCAGTATAGAAGAAAAAGCCGATATCATATTTGCGGGCGCCGGACTGCCTCTGAAACTTCCGGGACTGGTACAAAGCATTGATCCCAATACCAGTACAAAATTGGGAGTAATCGTATCTTCGGCCAGGGCGGCCAGTCTGATCTGTCGTAGTTGGATGAAAAAATACCAGGTTCTGCCTGATATTATTGTTGTCGAAGGCCCAAAAGCCGGTGGTCACCTGGGTTTTTCTCACGAACAAATCGAAGATCCCGATTATGCCCTTGAAAAAATTCTTCCACCGATTGTAGACACCATGGAAAAAATTTCCAATAAGCATAACAAATCAATTCCGGTCATTGCCGGCGGCGGTGTTTTTACCGGTGAAGATATTTTTGATACCATGAATCTGGGGGCGGACGGCGTACAAATGGGCACTCGTTTTGTGGCCACGGAAGAATGTGACGCTGATCAGGCTTTCAAAGAAACCTTTGTTCAGTGTGAAAAGAAAGATGTAACTCTGATAAAATCACCCGTGGGTCTACCGGGCCGTGTCATCACCAGTAAGTTCATTGCGGAAGTAAAGAATGGTGTCCGTAAGCCCTTTTCCTGTCCATGGAAATGTCTGAAAACCTGCAATTTTAAGGAAGCGCCCTATTGTATCGCCGATGCCCTGATCAATGCGCAGCAGGGAATAATGTCCGAAGGTTTTGCCTTTGCCGGCTCCAATGCCGACAAAGTTGACCGCATTATTTCCGTGTCGGAATTATTTGAAACCCTGGAGAAGGAATTCGACCGGGCGGTTTTTCAAAATTTTGCCAAGCGACCACTTAAAGTAGAAATATTTTAAAAATTTTCAGAATTTTTGTTGAACTCCTTCAGAGTTCCTTATGTAATTGGTTGTTGAATCCATGGGTTAACACCCATGGTTATTTTTGTTTAATCCCTTCGGGATTATGAGATTCAGATTAATTCCGATAGTTTCTGCTGGCACCTCCGGATTTTGACGGAAGGAAACCTATCGGCGCGAAGCGGGGCATTTTTCATGTTTTTATGAATAATGCAGTTCATATCAGAGTAATCTACAGCTCAATTCCAAATCTCTTTTGCAACTTATCATCATTGAGTAATTTTTCTACCCAGAACAATCCAATAATGGTTTTGGAATCAGAAATTTCACCGGTGTAAACCTTTTCCATTGCCTGCTTCAGGGGCAACCGCACCAATTCCAGGGTTTCATCCTCGTCCGGGGTCAGATCGGTTTTATGCAAATCGATGGCGAGATAAAGATGAATGATCTCATTACTATAGCCAACACAGGGATGGATGGGCTGCAATTCATAGATTTTATCAGTTGTATATCCGGTCTCTTCTCCCAATTCCCGCTGAATTGTGGTGAAAGGATCTTCCCCGGCATCGATTTTTCCCGCCGGAAGTTCCAGCATAGCCTGTTGAATCGGATAGCGATATTGTTTGACCAGAAGGAGATCACGCTTATGGAAGGGAATAACAACCGCTGCCCCCTGATGTCGAATATGTTCACGAACCGATGTATTTCCCGTTGGCAGTTTAACCTTATCTCGATAGACATGCAGGAGTTTTCCGCTGAATACCTTTTCTCCTGACAATTTAGTTTCTTTGAATTTTTTCATCTGTTATTACTCGTATTTGTAAGCAATGGGTTACGCCCGTTATTTTGTTTATTTTACTTTATTTACCAGGTTTTTCGGAGTTTTACCGGACAAGGCCGCAATAATATTGTCCGCTACCATTTCCGACATTTTGCTGCGGGTTTCTGTGGTTGCAGATCCGATATGGGGCAGCAGCACCGTATTTTTCATATTAATCAGTTCCTCATGAATATCAGGTTCCGCTTCATAAACATCGAGGCCTGCAGCAGCGATTTGACCGGTTTTCAAACTATTTACCAGGGCCTGTTCATTGACAATCGGACCACGACCGGTATTGATCAGGATTGCGTTTTTTTTCATCAGCCCCAGTTCTTGTT
>CAYTLS010000028.1:0-10286 GCA_964438745.1 uncultured bacterium | reverse complement strand
AATTATTTGGCAAACTTGAGTTAAGGTGGTGGTTGTGGGATCATTCTTAAGTCATGGTTACTATTTTCCTGATTGATTGAAACAGCGCGCTTTGTTATTTTTGTTGGTGAACGGGAGAGGGGATTTATTCAGTGAATCACCATAACTCAAGAATTGGGAGGGGAGGGGAACTTTCAATTAAACTAGCCATAAAAAACGGAAAATTGTTGAAAAATAAGAAATTATAAGCAACCTCAATTTTTCATCCCAATTAAATCATAAATATTCATATTTTTAATCTGCCTGTGATAAAAATCATATTAACTAAGTCTGCTGGTAGATATATTTGCGGGTAAATCAATAATACTTTGGAGTTAAAAAATGAAAAATTTTAAAATGCTACCCTTTGTGATATTACTCTTTCTTATTAATTGTGCCACCATAGATGTAGATCATGTGGAGGATCCTGCCAATCAATTAACGATTGACTCCCTAAAATTTCAAATGGGTGTAGAACCGACGGAATACCGGGTGGATTTGATTCGAAAAATGGAAATTACTACAGAAACAAAAACCGATGAAGAGGGTGATACTGAAACGAGGACAAAAGAAAGTAAAAAAGACTACAGTCCCTTAGGTTTTTACATTAATGATTACCTCTTTTTTGATCTCAATTATAATCTGGGCTTTGATGTTTATAAATATTTTAGCGATCGATATGAAGGTGATTTCATCATTGTTCATGATCCGGTCTGTATTTTTAAACTCGGATCTAAACTGGAAAAAAAGGGCGCCAGGATTCAGGTCAATAGTAATTTTCTATCGCTGCATCGTAAAACCATTACACCGGTTTCAAATAATAAATACATTGTTGAGGATGGAATATTTGACTGGAAATCAGAGATCCATGTTACCGACAATAAACTTTCCTATGTGCCCTTTCAATTTTTGAAATCCATAACCAGTCAAAGAATAATCAGAGAAAATGACGAGTATATTGTGCCTGTTCTTTTCTGGAAACAAAGAATCAGAAAAACCCGGCCAGATGCAATACAACTACAAAATAATTTATCGGTAGAATTAATGGACAATGCCGTTAATTTTCATCAGCCCTTTTTGTTTGGATTTGGGGAACATTATAATTATGTGGAACTAAAAGATGGAATTGCATTCTACAATCAACATTATGTAGGAGTGGAAATCAAGCTCTATCCGGAAAGTGTAGAAGTAATCAAACATGGCCGGCTGACGGATATTTATCGAATCGAAGCAAGATAAAATAGATAATTTGCGCCATAATTAATAAGTTAAAAATGAACTTTGTCAAATATGGAGGTAAAAATGTTAAAATTGGATATTTTATCCATTCTGTTTATTTTATTTGGATTAAGTGCGTTGGCATTGGCTGATAGCAATCTGGATATAAAAGAGACCATTGCCAAAATGCACTGGTTTGGTCAGGCTAGTTTTAGGATTGATAATAATGACAAGTATATTTACATTGATCCCTTTGACCTGCCTGAAGATTCTCCTGTTGCTGATATCATATTTATTACCCACGGTCATGGCGACCATCTTTCTGCTGACCAAATCAAAAAAATTATCGATAAAAATACACTGATCGTAGGGCCGGCTTCTGAGGAAGAGCAACTGACAGCTCTGGAAGTACCGAACCTGAAACTGGTCAAACCTTTTGATACCCTGGAAGTCAAACATATACCAGTTGAAGTGATTCCGGCATATAATATTAAGAAAACCAAATATCATCCCAGGGATAACAATTGGGTCGGCTATATTCTTACGATCAATGAAACTAAAGTTTATCATGCCGGCGATACTGAGCGCATACCGGAAATGAAAAAAATTAATTGTGATATCGCCTTAATACCATTGGGACAGACCTATACAATGAGCAGCGTCAAAGAAGCGGCCGAGGCGATTATGGATATTAAGCCAAAGGTCGCAATACCCATGCATTATGGTATTTATGAAGGCAAAAGTGATGATGCTGATAAATTCCAATCTTACCTCAATGAAAAAATCGATGTTGTATTGTTAGAAATGAATAAATAGTCTCTTATCAATATTTAAAGGAGCGGGTGTAGTAAACCCCGCTCCTTTTGTCAAAAAATCGCCGCTTCTTTTTTCTATAATTCCATTCATCAGTTGAAAATGAAAATATTCCCTTCTATATTTAAATATTTAGACATTTAAAAATAGATAGCGAGGGAAAGTATGCCAATTAAAAAAGAAAGTTTTGTGCCGTTATATCATCAATTAGCCGAAGAACTGAAAAAGCAGATCAAGAAAGGTAAATTTAAAACCGGTGATTCCTTACCGTCCGAAAGCGCTCTCATCAAAAAATACGATCTCAGCCGGGGAACTGTAAGGCAAGCCATGCAGAAACTTGAAATAGATGGGTTGATTGAGAAATTTCCAGGTCGTGGCACTTTTGTCGCCGAACCTGTCAGCGAAATAAAAGAATCTGAGCAGGTAGAGTCAAAAAAACCGATACCGATTGAATACCAGAGCATTTTCGCCCAATTAATGCGTAGTACATCTTTGACATCTGCCATTACTGTGCAAGAAAGCAGCCGAATAACTGCTGATAATAAAGTAAAAAATATGATGAAACTCAACACGGAAGAAGCGGTTTACTATTCGGATCGCTCTCTGGTTATTAATGATAATATCTGGGCTATTGAAAAGACATTTTTCCCATTATTGATTGAAGAAAATATCGATAGAATTTCTATGGATGCACCCGTTTATGAACAGTTTGCAAAAATTAGCGGCCACAAAATAATTTTATCCAAATATATTATTGAAATGACAACTCCTGATGAACAGCTATCAAGTCGGTTTCAAATAGATAACAATATACCCTTATTCAATATTATCAGCATTGCATACCTGGAAGATAACACGCCCTTTGAATTGTCTTTTGGCTTTTACCGCGCTGATCGGGTGAGGATAAATTTTGGTATTGGCCATTTACAGGATGAATCCAAGTTTAGTATTAAAGCTTTAAAAGAATTTCGTTAAAAAAATAAAACCTGAGGATATGAAGTAATGAACCCATTAAGCAAAGCGTTTTTCAAGTTTTTTATTGACGCTGATAAAATTGGTGCAATGGAATTTATAGATAACTATGCAAAAGACCATGGTTATGAAGAGACGCTGCCAACAATCGTCGAACCCGCCCTGCAGGAGTTCGGTAAAAAGTGGGCAAGTGAAGATGATGTCAACCTGGCCCAGGGATATATCGCTGCGAAAATTTCCGAACAAATTTTAAAGAGAATAGCTCATGAACGCAAGGAAAAGGGCATAGAGAAGGTTAGCAATGGAATTGCCGTGGTGGGAAATATAGAAGATGATTATCACGCTCTGGGCCGGAAAATGGTCAAAAATTTTCTGCTTTCCTCTGGCTGGCAGGTTCATGATCTTGGGAATGATGTTATTGCAAAAAAATTTGTGGATAAAGCAGAAGCGGTCAATGCCTCGGTAATTGGTGCTTCGGCAATGATGTACACCAATGCGACAAACATGAAAAAGGTACGCGACGAATTAGATAAAAGAAATCTTTCCGGAAAAATTAAGTTCGCCGTGGGCGGGACGATCTTTAATATGCGCCCGGAACTGGTACAGGAAGTTGGCGGTGATGGCACTGCCAGGAATGCAATGGAGGCGGTCGACCTTTTCACACGGTTAAAATACGAAGTTGAGGCTTCCCCGTGAATGGCCTGGAAAGAGTGACTGCTGCGATTCAGGGAACCCCAAAAGACCGGGTGCCACTGAGTTTAACATTGAGTCTTTATGGCGCAAAATTAACGAACTGTCCATTACAGGAATATTATTCCAATCCGGCCGAATATGTCAAAGGCCAGCAACAAGTATATGAGATTATAAAGCCCGACATCATTTTCTCGCCCTTTTCATTGCCATTATATGGAAAAGCTTTTGGCAGTGAGATCAAATTTTTTAAAGACCAGCCACCAAATCTTCAAAAACCACTGGTCAAAAAACCATCTGATATTGACAAACTTGATTTTGAAAAAGCGCTCAACAGCCCGGTAATAACATTTATTGTAGAATCGGTAAAAGGACTGATTCAACAGTTGGGAAAAACAACTGTAATTGCTGCTGTCGCTATCGGTCCCTATGATCTTCCAGTCATGCTGATGGGACTTGAAGAGTGGTTGGATATGCTGTTATCCAGTCCTGAAAAAGCAAATAAACTTCTGGAAGAAACGGCTCAGTTTTTTATTGAATTAACAAATCGTTTGTTTAATGCAGGGGCAACAGTCTCTGTCCTGCCCGCTGTTTTTGTAAATCCCAGAATTGTAACCAGATCAATCGCCGAAAATATTTTGAAACAGTCAATAGATACTTTCAGTCAGGTTAAAGGCACTTTGGTATTGCATTCGGGCGGTACAAAAATACAGCCTTTTTTGGATATCTATGTGGGGTTGCCAAATGTGGCTGCCTTTGTGGTAAATTATGATGATGACCTAATAAAAGTCCGCCAAAAATTAGCTAACAACCAGGTAATCATCGGCAATATTGAAGGGCCTTTTCTGGGAAATTGGAATAAAGCCAAAATTTTAGAAAAAACCCGTGCGATATGCAATCAATTAGGAGATGACCCCAATTTTATTTTTGGGTCATCAGGGGCAGATATTCCTTATAACACTCCGGTTGAAAACATTTTAATAATTAATGACCAACTGGAGCGATATAATGAAAATGGCTAACATCCTATGTTTTGCCTGTTCTATTTTCAAAAGTGAACTAGAGGCCCTTTTGAAACGAGGCACTTTTGATATTGAGTGCACTTATTTTTCCTCAATGCTACATATGGTACCGGATGTATTGGATAAAAAAATTGAATCGGTTTTAACAGAACCGGGGATGGACAAAAGAAAAATCCTTTTATTATATGGCGATTGCTGCCCCAATATGACAATTTATGAGAAACAGGTAAATGTATTCAGAACGAAAGGCATTAATTGTATCGAAATATTGCTGGGGAAAAAAATGTACAAAAAACTCATAAAAGAAGGGGCGTTTTTTTTGATGCCGGAATGGGCCAGGCGCTGGAAAGAGGTTTTTCAGCATGAGTTGAAATTAGAGGGTAAAATAGCCGCAGAATTTATGCAGGAGTTTCACAGCAAAGTTATTTATCTCGATACCGGGCATCTGAAAATTCCGAAAAAGCAGTTAACCGAAATTCAACAATATTCGGGATTACCGGTTGAAATTATTAAAATTGATGATTCACATTTAGAAAATACCCTGTCACACAACATTGACAACCTTACTAAACAATTTAATCAGGATTAATTATGACAGATTATCAATTTGAACAGATTTTTCGTGAAATGTCCTTTGATATGATCAAAGATATTTTGAAATATACCGAAAGTCCTTCGAAATCAATCCCTAAATTATTGAGCGAAATACGGGAACTGACCGGGGCAAAAATCGTTGCGATTTTTCGGTGCCCCTCCAGTTATTCTATTGATGAGCCACATGCACACAAAATGCTTGGGATCAATCCGAAACGAAAAAAAGGGCTGATAAAAAGTGCGTTGTACGAAAAATTGCTGATGCTGTCTCATCAGGAGAAAGAAATTTTTATTATTGATGAAAATCATCATCAGTCCTGTTATTCTTTGCTACAAAACAAAGGGATTGGTTTATCATTAGTTATGCCTATTGTTGCTGATGTACATCTCATGGGATCTTTCATAATACTGGGCCTTCCAACAAAAAATAATTTAAACCTACTCATAAAAGGGCTCCAGACCTTAGCCAATCTTTTTGCCTTGACTTTCAAAGGCTCTATCTTTTATCTTGATATGGAAAAGCGGGTAGCAGAGCGGACAAAATCTCTGCAGGAAAGTGAAAAACGGTACAAAAATATCTTGCAGACGACCAATGATGGGTTTTGGAATTTAAGTGCGGAGGGGAATATTCTTGATGTTAATGACGCCTATTGTAAAATGTCGGGATATTCACGGGCAGAGTTATTAAAAATGAACATTTCTGATTTGGAAATAAATAAAAATTACTCTGAAATAAATAATCATTTAAAAACAGTTATTCATCAGGGGCCTGATCGGTTTGAAACGACTCATAAAAGAAAAGACGGAACAACCTTTATGGTTGAAGTCAGTGTCTCCTATATGGAATCAAATGGTAACAGTTTAATTGCTTTTTTGAGGGATATTACAACCAGAAAAGAGTCGGAATTGGCCCTGAAAGAGAGCGAGGCCCGCTTCAAAGCGCTGCATAATGCTTCGTTCGGAGGCATCGTGATTCATGACAAAGGGCTGATTTTGGAATGCAATGCCGGATTGTCAAAAATTACCGGGTTTAGTTATGATGAATTGATTGGTATGGATGGGTTATTGCTCATTTCTGATGATACCAGAGATCTTGTTGTAAAACATATATCCGAGGGGTATGAAAAGGCCTATGAAGCGGTTGGTATCAGAAAGGATGGTTCCCGCTATCCACTGCGCCTGGAAGCCCGTGTTATTCCATATCAGGGCAAACAGGTTCGTGTCGTTGAATTCCGGGATATAACTGAAATCAAAGAGGCGGAAAAGGAACGGATTAAACTGGAGAGCCAACTCAAGCAATCCCAAAAAATGCAGGCAATCGGGACACTGACCGGTGGCATTGCCCACGACTTTAATAATCTATTGACTCCTATCATGGGATATGCGGATTTGATGCGCTACCGGCTTCCTGCTGACAGCCCATACCGTGAATTTGCTGAGGATATATTGTCCTCTTCCACCAAAGCCAAAGACCTGATTCAACAATTATTGACTTTCAGTCAAAAACACTCCGATCAGCCGGAACCAATCCATATGATTCAGACTATAAAAGAGAGTTTGAAATTTTTACGGTCTTCGATACCATCGTCAATACAAATAGACTTTAATTATGATAATGAAGTTGGTAATATTATTGCCAATACCACCCAAATCCAGCAGGTTCTAATGAATATCTGTATCAATGCCTCCCACGCTATTGAAGGGGAGGAGGGCAATCCCCATGGCAAGATCAATATTGATCTCCGCCAAATATTCTTAGATGAATCCGATATAACTGATTTTTTTCATTTGGAACCCGGCTGGTATGCTCGCCTGAAAATCACAGATAATGGTGAGGGAATGGATGAGGAAACACTTTCGCATATTTTTGAACCCTTTTACTCCACAAAAGAGGAAGGCAAGGGGACCGGTATGGGACTGGCAGTTGTTCACGGCATTATTGCCAGTTATAACGGGGAGATCAAGGTTCATTCCCACCCTGGTAAAGGGACCAGTTTCAATATTTATTTCCCAATAACGGAATTGTCGAAAATTGACAAACCCCAGGAGAGCAAAAGTGATGAAATAAACAGATATGAAGCAAAATTGTATGTACTTGATGATAGATATTATGTAACAAATCTGGTACGGAATTTCCTCACACCCTTGGGCTTCAAGATTACAGCTTCCAACAACAGTAAAGAGGCTCTGGACGAGTTGATGACCAACGCCAGTCAGTATGATCTTCTGATCACTGACCTGACTATGCCGGAATTATCAGGATTAGATATTGCAAAGACACTCAGTGGATCCGGGATTGATATGCCAATCATTTTACTAACCGGGTATGGTGAGTCCATCGAAAATGTTAGCGAGCATGGAATAGACGCAATTATTCATAAACCGATTTTATTGAAAGACCTTTTAAACGAACTGGATAGATTACTCTAACGTGAGGACTTTTTTTTCGGAAACCAGGGGATAAAGGCCGATGTTCTTTCAATGTAATCCTGGTATTTCGGCTTTTTCTCAACCATGCTTTTTTCCAATAAAGAGACGCCGGAGACTTTTAGGAGTAATAATGTCATGATCACAGGGCTATATAATGTCCAGAATGATCCGGCGGCCACAGCAAACAGGCCAAAAGCCCACCACTGCGCGGCATCACCAAAGTAATTGGGATGGCGGGTTAATGCCCAGAATCCATTGTCCATGACCTTGCCTTTATTTTCCGGATCGGCTTTGAACCGGGCCATCTGAAAATCTCCGCCTGCTTCAAAGATAAATCCAATCAGCCAGAGAACTACGGCAATATAATCAATGTATGTCAGGTCGTTGGATTGTGTGTTTACAAAGGCAGCTATCAGGGGAGCCGCTATAATCATGATTAAAATGCCCTGTAGCAGAAAGACCTGAAAGAAACTGAACCACCAATATCGTTCCGGGCCATACTTTTGTCTAAAATCCTGGTACCGGTAATCTTCACCTTCACCCCAATTCCGCCAGGTGATATAGCCGGATAACCTTAAGGCCCAAAGGGTGACTAAAATTACCAACAAAATATTGCGGGTATAAAATTCTACCTGGGAAAAGGTATACCAGGCCGTCAGTAAAAAACCGATACTCCAGATACTGTCCACAATAGATACATTTTTGATAAATACGCTGATGATCCAAAAGATCGTTATCAGCGCTAAAACGATGAGAGATGCATTTAAATATATTGTCCAAAAATTCATTGTAATTTTCCTTTATATTTCGTCATACATATAAGTTACCGCGACTGAACCGATGCCATTGTGGACACCTACAACCGGCGATATGTCAATGATATAGGCCGGTTCCTGACCGGTAATTTTTGTTATTCTTTCGGCGTATTGTTCGGCGCGGCCTAAACTTTGTGAATGCACAATTGCATAGTTCCATAATTGTTTGCCTTTAATTTCCTGCACCATGAGGTTGATAATTTTTTTCATATTGGCTTTGCGGCTAAAAGATTTCCCAAAAGCCTTGCCTTTACCGGATTCATCGACTGTCACGATTGGTTTCAAATTGATCATTTTGGCTATAAATCCTGTTAAAGGACTGACGCGACCACCTTTGACCATATATTTCAAACTGTCTATATCTGTTAAAATCCGGGTATTTTCTACCCATCTTTTAGATTGTTCGATGATCTCATTATAAGCCATACCATCGGCAATGGCCTCGGCAATTCGCATAGTGATCAATCCCTCGGAAGCCGACAGTTGTTTCGTATCAATGATATGGATTTTGTTGTCCTTGTAATCTTCCCGGATCTTCATTGAGGAATCATAAATACCGGTTAGTTTACTGGAAATATGCACCGCGATGATTTTATCATACTGAGATGTTAATTGATCGTAGAGATTTTTTATCTGCTGGTAATCGGGTTGTGAACTTCTTGGTAATTCCTTTGATTCCACCAGCATTTCATAAAAATTTTCCGGCGCTAAGGTCAATTTGTCCAAAAACAGACTATCACCAAAACTTATTTTAAAAGGTATTTGCTGAATTTGATATTTTTCAATTAATTCACGGGGCAGATCCGAAGCAGAATCCGTAACCAGAGCGATTGGAAATTTTTTATTATGGGCCATTTCATATTGTTTTTGCATGTCATCAACTTTGATCTGGGTAATAGTGCCGAAATCCTTAACTTGCTGAAAAAGTTCGCCAGGTGAATTGGTGTGTACATGAAAATGGATTTTCGCTTTACTACCGGCGACGATGGCAGAATTACCATATTTACTGAGTAGTGTTTTTAAATCATCCAGATCTCTATTGGTTTCGGACAGGATTGCTTCCGTGCAGTAGCGATATTCAATGACATCATCCTTTTTGAAGGAATGCTGATTTTGAGTGACATCTGTATAATTGCTGACAGGCGCCTGTCTGACGAACTTTCCTTTTTTGATTTGGGCCAGCACACCTTCTAAAAAGTGGACGAATCCCTGAGCGCCGGCATCAACCACATTGTTTTTTGCTAATAATTCCATTTTTTTGGGTGTATCCAGTAGGGATTGTTCAGCTGCTGAATAAGATTTGTTGAGCACTTCAGAAAAATCATCGGCAGAGTTACCATGATGCACAACACTGGCAATCCAGTCTTCGATAACTGTGATGATCGTTCCATCAATAGGTTCTATGACCGAATCATAAAGATAATGAACGGCTTTTTTCAAGGCGCGGGAAAAGGAGTGTAATGTCAAACGCTCGGAGTCTTCGATTTCTTCCCGTACGCCATGAATAAACTGGGCGAAGATAATTCCTGAGTTGCCCCGTGCGCCGGTCAGGGCCGAATCGGCAATAGAATTCATTGTTTCCTTGACGGAAGCGTAAAGTTTGCTGTTTTCCATAATGGAGCGCATGGTAGAGGCCATATTTGTTCCGGTGTCAGCATCAGGAACCGGAAATACATTGATTTTATTAAGATAATTTTTTTGTTTGATAATGGCT
>CAYTLS010000027.1:7437-10308 GCA_964438745.1 uncultured bacterium | reverse complement strand
TTGTCATCGAGGAAGAATCCTTCAATCTGATTGAATTTCTGGAAGAATTGTCCTTGATTTTTACCATTCGCGCTACAGAAAACAACTTATATTTCATCTCCAATATTGAGGATGATGTACCTGGATATATTGTCGGGGATATCACCCGATTACGGCAGATCCTGACCAATATTTTGGGCAATGCTACCAAATTTACTGAAAAAGGGGGTATTGAATTTAATATTCGACTTGTTGATCAATCCAGAAATGGTAAAATACATCTGGAATTTGATATTAAAGATACCGGTATAGGCATTCCCCAGGCGAAATTATTAAAGATATTCAATTCTTTTGAACAAGCCGATAGTTCGACAACGAGAAAATTTGGCGGGACCGGATTGGGATTGCACATATCCCGTAGTTTGGTACAGTTGATGGGCGGTGAGATAACAGTGGATAGCGAAGAAAATGTCGGGTCGTCATTCCGCTGCATTATTCCCTTCAAAATATCTCGGGAAAAACAAAAAAGCTCCTTGCAAATACCAGATAAAGGGAGAACGATCAATAATCGTAATAAATATAATATTCTGATAGCCGAGGATAACAAGACGAATCAACTTGTCACCTTGAATATGGTACAAAAGCTTGGATATAACGGGTACATTGCCAACAACGGTGTTGAAGTATTATCCAAAATAATGGATGAGGACTATGATCTGATCTTAATGGATATTAAAATGCCCGGTATGGATGGAGAAAAAACGACCAAAGAGATTCGCCATAACACCAAATATGAAAAATATAAAAAGATTCCAATTGTAGCATTGACTGCCAATGCCAATAAAACCGATAAAGATGATTTTGTGAAGGCCGGGATGAATGATTATATCTATAAACCGACAAAAATGGCAATCCTTGATACTACAATTGAACACCAGTTGCTGAATACAAACCACCCGGAAACTGTAATCAAAAACAAAACAGATACTGATCAAAAAGATTTTTCAGAAATGAAAAGAGCAACCGGCAGAGAGGTAGAAAAAGTGAATAGCAACAGTCTTCAATATGACAAGTTGCTGGATAAATTTTATGATGATGAAGGTATTGCCCAGGAAATATTATTTATATTCATTGATGATTTCAAAACCATGCTGGAAGAATTGCGCCTAATGCTACCGGAGAGGGATTTTTCTGCAATGTATGAAACCGGACATAAAATGAAAGGAAGCGCCGGTAACATTGAAGCAAAATATTTGTATACTGAATGTAAAAAATTCCTGTTCTTTTGTAAAAAAGGCAAGTACGAACAATGTCTGGAAGTTTTTAAAACGATTGAAGATGAGTTTAAACAAGTCACAAATAATATCAACGCAATTTTAAAAAGTTAGGTGGTTGAAAATGATTTTTAATGAGAGTGATCTGTTGGAAAAAGTCGGCGGACTTGAAGATTTGATGGTGGAAATGATTGAGGTGTTTCTGGCTGACAGTCGACACGCCCATGATAATGTCAGACGGGCAATTGCCGGTAAGGATTTTGTTAATTTAAGAGAGTCTGCCCACGCTGTCAAAGGAGCTGCCCTGAGCTTAAGTGCCGAAGACTATCTGTCCGTGGTATGTGACCTTGAAAAAGCCGGATATGATGAAAATCCAAATCTCGAAGACCTGGCGCTAAATTTTGATATTGCATATGAAAAATTAACTAACAAATTTGAGGAAATACTGGAGAGTAAAAAATGAAAATTTTAATGGCTGAAGATGATTTTACGAGCAGAAAAATATTACAGATCATATTAGAAAAATATGGTAATCTGGATATTGCTGCAAATGGAGCAGAGGCGGTGAAAGCTGTCAAATTTTCCTATGCCCACGGAGAACCCTATGATTTCATTTGTTTGGACATTATGATGCCCAAAAAAAGCGGGCAGGAGACCTTGAAGGAGATACGGGAAATTGAAAAAGAAAATGGAATTATGGAAGGAGATGGCGCAAAAATTATTATGACTACAGCACTTGGCGATTCGGTCAATGTGATGGCGGCATTTCGTGAACAGGCTGATGGTTATCTGGTGAAACCGATTTCTGCCACTGATATAAACAATAAAATGCAGGAATTGGGTCTAATCTAACCCTCAGAAAAGGCAGAACATGAGCTGGATTAAAAGTGAAGATTTGCTGAATGAAATTGTGTTTAATTTGCAACACAAGGATTTGATCAAAGCAAAACTGGTGATGGAACATGTTGATCATATTGACAATAATACACAAAAACGGATTATGTATGAACTGAGTAAAGCCGATCCGGAATTTACCATTCCCTTGATAGCGCATGTAATTCAGCACAATAAAGCCTATGTCAATCGTTTCCCTGAGTTAAAAAATGCTCTCTTTCAAAATATACTAAAAAAACCGGCAGTGCTGTTGGATCTGCTCAAAAAAGATACCGGGGAACTAAAAATTTATATCAATCTGGTTGGCGAATTGCAACTGAATGAGGCTGTTCCCCTCCTGGTTGACAAGTTGGCCAATACCGATCAGTTGGATATTCAATTAAAAATCCTTGAAAATCTGGGCAATATCGGTGATCCGTCGCCTGTCCATAAAATTTCCAATTATCTGTATAGTGATAATCGCAAACTTGTTTTCATTACCATCGAAGCATTGGCAAAAATTGAAACCCAGGAAAGTATGCAAATGCTGGCAAACCGGATGGGCAAAGAGGAAGATGTAGACCTTATTCTACTGGAAAAATTTAGTGAGGTTCAAGATACCATCTCGCTGCGAAAACTGAATGAAGCGATTCAATCCTATTCTCCGGTACTGAGAAATTTCGCCAAAAATAAAATGGACAAGATCGGTAAAAAGGTTGTTCCGGTCTTAATGGAAAATCTTTAT
>CAYTLS010000027.1:5325-7337 GCA_964438745.1 uncultured bacterium | reverse complement strand
AAAGCAGTGGATACAAAATATGACAATCTGCTGGCTGCCGGCATTCGCAATCTGTTGAATAACGAAGATGACGATGCTAGAAATATTATCAAGGTAATTCTGGATGCCCAGGCTGATAATGTGTTTATGGATTTGATCAATAAAAATGAATTTTTCACAAAGTATGCAATCGAATGCCTGAATGAAAAAGTCCATCGCGATACGAAAGAGCATTTTCTGTCCTTATTGAAAAAAGACGACCTTACGAAATTAGTAAAAAAACTCTCGGAAAAACCTGTGGAAGTATTGGATGTGCAGAATATTTTGATTTGTGCGGTTGATGACTCAAAATTAATATTAAAAATATATAAATCGGTACTCCACGATTTGGGGTATGATTCCATGTTGTTTGAGAACCCCCTGGAGGCATTGGATTGGCTAAAACAACTAAAACCAGCGATATTATGTACAGATTTGAATATGCCCCAGATGACAGGAATTGAATTGACGAAAGAATTACGTAAAACTTATTCAAAAGCCGAACTACCGATTGTAATGGTGACCACACAGGATGATAACCCTGACATGCTGGCTGCTAAAGAAGCTGGTGTGAATGATTTTGTACAGAAACCCTTTAACGCACCCAAATTGCATGAAATATTTGGGCAATATGTTGATTTAAATGAATAAGAAAAATTTTTTAGTACTGATTGTCGATGATAAAATACTGAACCAAAAAGTATTGGCGGCAATTCTCGAGAAAAATAATTATCGTACCCTAACCGCTTCCAATGGAAAAGAGGCCCGGGAGTTTGCCGAAAAATATCAACCGGATATAATTCTGCTTGATATTATGATGCCGGTGGAAGATGGATTCCACGCCTGCAGAAAACTCAAGGAGAACCCGCATACAGCTGACATACCGGTGATTTTTATTTCTGCTCTGGATGACGCCGAGAATAAAGTGGAAGGATTATCGATCGGTGGAATTGATTATATTACCAAACCCTTTAATAAAGAAGAGGTTCTGGTTCGGGTCAGAAATTATCTGAAATTATATCAAAATTATGAACGGATAATCAAATCACAATCGGAAAAGCTGTTGCAGATAAAAAATGCCCAGAAAGCAATTTTAGTGAAAAGTCGGAATCTACCAGAAGCAAAATTTGCTGTGAAATACAAACCAATTCTGGAAGCTGGCGGAGATTTTTATGATGTCTTTGAAACCGGTAATGGCATATATGAATATTTTCTGGCTGATATCAGTGGTCATGATATTGGGGCCAGTTTCGCTACTTCCGCATTGAAAGCGCTGGTCAGAAATAATTCATCACAATTATATACAGTTGGTGAAATCACGAATACAATCAATAAAATTTTATGCACCATTTTTAAATCCGGCCAACATATAACTGCGGCTTATTTAAGAATTGATCGCAACCGGTCGATCATCTCCTATATGAATGCTGCTCATTTACCGGTTTTTCACATACCCCCAAAGGGTGAAATAAAACAATTGATAGCCAATAACGGTTTAATCGGAGCGTTTAAAGATACGCTTTTTACCTCCTATCAAATGGAGATAAAGGAAGGCGATCGTTTTCTATTATTCTCAGATGGCTTGGTAGAGTCTTTTGAGAATAATAAGATGAGTCGATCGCAAGGTATAGAGAAATTACTTAAAATTATCAATCAACACCGGGAGCAAGACCTGGATAGCCTGGTATCGATTATCATGAACGAGATGTTTCTTAATGGCCGGAACCTTGAAGATGATATTGTTGTGCTCGTTACGGAAGTTTAAATAACTGGATTAAGTGATATATAGTCCTTAGATTGAAGTATTATGTTACCGGAAGTAAATACAACAAATCCAAATTTTAAGATCTTTCAGAGTTCTGTCGTCGGCTCTCTGCAGGAAGCAGAACGAAAGCGCCAAAAGAAAGAACCCTCCAGGCTGAAAAACGTCAAAAAAACCAAGAATAAAGATCAATACAGTTCCACCTCAAAAGACACCATTGAAAAGGATGAAA
>CAYTLS010000027.1:0-5315 GCA_964438745.1 uncultured bacterium | reverse complement strand
CGCGATTGAACCGGTTACTAAAAAAGAGAAACGACAGCAACAAAAACAAACCCGACACGCCAGTATGCATTATGCGGCCAGCGCTTATAATAAGCAGGGGAATTTAAACAAACGCATGAAATTAAAGAAATCAATGCCAATTGCTGAAATTTAACCCTCTCTTTTTAATACTTCCGCAACCACCCGTTGTGCTAAATTTTCCACACTTTTTATTACATCTCTATTATTAAAAACCGGCTGTTGTGCGCCCAGTCCCTGATGTCCTGCTGATATTTGATACATACCATCGCCGACGAGGGTCATTCCGTGAATGAACATCATGTCCTGCAAAGCACGCAAAGTTGTTTCCTGGCCGCCATAAGGTGAAGCGCCGACACTGATTGCCGCTCCAATTTTTCCCATCAGTTTATATGCCGTGCGAAGGGCGCGGGTTTTGTCCCAAAAGGCTTTCAACTGTGCTGATACAGTCCCAAAATACACCGGACTGCCCATAATAATGCCATCGGCTTGTGATAATAATTCATAAATTTTTTCCAGTTCAGTATTGGAGTAACAGGATTTTGAACAGGGACTGGAACAATGAATACAAAAGGGTACTTTCAGATTGAGCATTAATGAATTGACATGGATTATATCTGTATCAAACCCTGTGTCTTGCGCAACTTTGAGCGCTTTTTTCAATAAAAAAGTCACATTACCTTCCGGTCTCGGGCTGCCATTGATTGCGATAATATTCATAATTCCCCCATTTAATTGTTAGACTTATGTCGGAAAGATAAGAAAAATCGAAAAATATTAAAAATTTTTCTAAAGTTAAAAATAAAAGTGCCGATAAGAGTAACAGGATCATTTTATTGAAACAGGTAGGAAAATGGATTTTTTGATAAACAACATAGAAAATGTAAAAAATACTCAGATGAAACCCATCACAGTGGAGAAAAGAAAATCCACTGATAGGGAACAGGAAACTGTTTTAGAAAAAAATGACAAAGTTGTTATTTCAAATGATCTGAAAAAATTTAACCAAGAATTAAATGAAGCCGATAAATATAAACAGAGCCTGGAGAATGCAAAAACATCCAGCCAGGAGCAGATCAAACAATTTCAGGAAAAAGTAAAGAAGAATTCCTATAACCTCGATAAAGTTAATGATAGCATTGTTTATTCTTTAATGACACTGCCGGCCTTTCAGCGTATTCGTTTGGAACCTCCCGTGCAAAATAACCCCGAATTAAAAAGCAAGGAATCTGCTGGCAGCGAACTGGAAGAATTGAAAAAGATCCAGCAAGAACTTAGTCAGGGTGAACAGATTGACGAAGTTTTGGAAGAAGCACTGGATTACCTAATGAAATCTCTGATGTCCTAGAACTTTAAAAATAAAAATCAATTTCTTGATAAATCCTCATTAAAAAGTTAAAATATCAGGCATATTATAATTAAAGGGGAGATTTTTTATGTCTGACAGACAAAAAGGGTTGCCATCACAAGCCTATGAAAAAATTGATGGGGACCTTTACCAACCTTATATTCCAAAAGACGAATCTATGACCGAGTTTACTTTAAAATCCTTGATCTACGGATCGATTTTTGGAATTTTATTCGGAATGGCCAATGCCTATTTAGGATTGCGTTCCGGACTGACGATATCGACAGCGATACCCTTGGCAGTATTGACAGTAGCTGTGGCCAAAATTTTTCAGCGCTGGACTGGCAAGACATCAATACTGGAAAATAATATCACCAAAACAACCGGATCGGCCAGTTCATCATTAGCATCGGGAATCATTTTTACAATACCGGCGATCTTTATGTGGGCGAATGAATCCGGTGAGGTTGACGCGCCGGGACTGCTCAAGGTGACTATGATCGCCCTGGTCGGTGGTTTAATCGGTGTTCTTTTTATGATTCCTTTGCGGCGATTTTTAATAAAAAATGAACATGGGAACCTGCCTTATCCCGAAGGAATCGGATCGGCTGAAGTTTTAGTCGCGGCAGATAGTGGCGGCACCGGTGCAAAAAATGTTTTTTGGGGATTGGGCGTCGGATTTGTTTTTACCTTCTTAATCAAAATTGTTCATCTGTTTAAAGATAATATTTGGGTAAAAATTCCATTTATCAGAAATGCTCAGGTGGGAATGGATACTCAACCATCACTTCTAGGTGTTGGATATATTTTAGGATTTAGAATTGCTCTGATTATGGTCTCCGGTGGGTTGCTATCCTTTTTGATACTGATTCCCGGACTAACTTACTTTGGCCAACTGATCGGCTATCCGGTAGCGGATAATTTGGAGGTTATGGAAATCTGGAGTAAATATATTCGCTATATTGGCGCCGGTTCTGTGGCTACGGCCGGTTTTATTACACTGATTAAATCCATTCCAACTATGCTATCCTCTTTTAAAATCGGTTTTGAGCAATTACGAAAGGCCAAGGAGGGTGTGAAAATCGAACGTACTGATGATGATATTTCCTTAAAGGCTGTATTTATTTCCGTTGGTATCATTACACTGGTTGCCGCTGCATTACCTAATATTTTTGATTTTACCGATTCTATTCTGATGAGACTGCTGGCAGCTTTCTGTGCAACTTTATTTGCTTTTTTCTTTACTACTGTTTCATCCAGAATTGTTGGTTTGGTAGGCGTTACCTCCAATCCAACCTCAGGGATGGTGATCGCCACTTTGGTTTTGACCAGCCTTATTTTTCTTGGTGTTGGCCTGGAAGGTGTGACTGCTAAAGTCGCCATCATTACTGTTGGCGGAATCGTGGGTTGTGCGGCTTCCATTGCCGGTGATACCTCACAGGATCTGAAAGCTGGCTTCCTGCTCGGCGCGACACCGAAAAAACAACAATACGGTGAGTTGATTGGTGTGATTACAACTGCCTTCTTTGTCGCTGGTAGTGTCTTGATTCTTGGTAAAGCCCATGGATTCGGTTCTCCGGAACTGCCTGCGCCCCAGGCATCCATGATGAAAATGATCATCGATGGTATGGTGGAACAGAATATTCCCTGGACCCTCGTATTTATCGGTGTTGGCATTACGCTGTTTGTAAATTTTGTATTGAGATTGCCGGCGCTTGCCTTTGCGGTTGGTGTCTATCTGCCGGTCACTACAATGGTGCCGATCTTTATCGGTGGAACCATTCGTAAAGTCATTGAAAACCGCTGCGGCAATAATACTAAACTCAAAGAAAAACGCCGTGAAGCCGGTATTCTGTTTGGTGCCGGTTTGGTCGGTGGAGATGGATTAATGGGTGTGCTAATCGGTTTACTGGTAATTATGGGGGTTAAACCAGAAATACTGCCTATCGACTGGGCTGGTAAATTTTCATTCTTCATCGCTGCCATTTGCTTTATTGGCTTAGTCTATTTGTTAGTTCGCGCGACCAGAGTGAAAAAAGATTAGTTTATAAATCACTATAAATAGAAAAAAGAGACTGCCGCGGTGGTCTCTTTTTTCTATAATTATTCTTTGAGGGGGTATATTATTGATCACGGCTGTCAATGCAAGCGTAGGCGCTATGATTGTGTATGGACTCAAAATTTTCCGAATCAATATGATACCAGTCAATGGCCGGCAATTTATTCAATGCCACAGCAATATTCCGCACAATATCCTCAACAAACATGGGGTTGTCAAAGCCTTTTTCCGTGACAAATTTTTCATCCACCCGTTTTAAAATTGCATAAACCGGCGAGGAAGCCGCATTCTCGGCAATCTCAATTAAATCTTCAAACCAGATAAAATCCTTCATTTTAACTTCAATGGTGACATGGGACCGTTGATTATGGGCGCCATAGTCAGATATTTCTTTTGAGCAGGGACAGACTGAGGTAATCGGCACTCTTACTTTTATGATAAATTCTTCCACATCGCCTTTCAGGATGCCCGTATAGGTACATTCATATTCCATCAGTGATTTGATTTTTGAAACCGGTGCGGTTTTTTCAATAAAATAGGGGAAGGTCATTTCCATGTGGGCTTCTTCAGCTTCCAGCCGGTTTTCCATATCCCGCAGGATATCACTCATGGTGTCAATATGCAGGCGGTTATGATATTTATTCAAAATCTCGATAAACCGGCTCATATGTGTTCCACGAAAATTGTGGGGAAGATTTACATACATGTTGATATTGCCGATTGTATTTTGGGATTGATTTTGTTTATCCAAAACAGTGATTGGATATTTCACATCTTTTACACCGACTTTATTGATGGGGAGTTGTCTCGTGTCTGTTTCGTTTTGAATATCTTTCATTATTCTCGTTCAAATCCTTTTTTGGTGTGTTCAGCTGTAACAATTGTCTTAACATTGCCGCGACGGTTAAAATCACCTTCTACTTCGATCCAGCGGGGATCAATAGTTTCAATCAAATCATCCATAATTTTATTAACGGCTTCTTCGTGATAGATTCCCTTGTCACGAAAACTATTGATATAAAGTTTTATGGATTTCAGTTCAACAATAAATTCATCGGGAATGTAAGTTACATTGATGGTGGCAAAATCCGGATATCCATATACCGGGCACATGGCAGTAAATTCCGGCAAAGAGATAAAGACTTCATAATCCCTGTTTGGGTATTTATTGGGAATGGGCTCCAGTTTTGCGTTTTCTATGGTGGTTTGGCCTTTTGGTTTATCTTTCGTCATTTTTAATCGCTCCTAAAATTAATTAAGATTTAATTCCTTCTGTATATCATCAGGATTTTGTCGGTTATCATAAATCATTAAAACAATAATTTTATCATTGTTGATTTTGTAGTATAACGAGTTTTGTTTTGATAACGTACATCGTCGAATGCCGGGGAATATTTTAGATTCTACACACAAATATGGATGGTCAGAAATTATATTTAACATGTTATCCAGGTTATTTACAAAATTTTTTCTATCAAGGACTGACCAATTATCTTCAATATATTTTAGAATTTTGGTTAAATTTTCTCTGGCATATTTGGTGAGTACTATTTTCATCTTTATTAACGGAAGTCTTTAATAAATTCTTCATAATCTTCAAGGTTTCCCTTATTAAGATCATCAAGACCTTTACGAATCCCGGCTTTTTCTTCTTCAGAAATCTTATTCCAAAAATCCTTATCATTATTTGAATTGAGTATTTGTTTTATCGCAGTTAACATTTCCGGATTATCTGTATCCAATACCATTTTAGCGATCTCAATTTTTTCTGCCTGTATGTTCATAATTGACCTTTTTATGAAAATTAAGTTTTAATTACTGATATAGCAAACGACTTTACTCCATATATCTGGTAGGATCTGCAATTCCGGCTTCTTTGAATCCATTTCG
>CAYTLS010000026.1:0-10372 GCA_964438745.1 uncultured bacterium | reverse complement strand
TTAAAATAGTCATAACTCTCTAAACATTGCAATGAATCATCCCTGGTATTAAAACTATCCATCAAAATCAGTGGGATTTGTTTTTTTTCCGCCTGTTTAGCGATAATATCGAGAAAACTATTATTTTTCTTTACCTTAAGCAATGATTTAGCTTTTTCCAGCCCCATACTGGTGCCAAGGCCGCCATTAAGTTTAATCATGACTGTTCGATTCAAATTTTGTTTGCCAATTTTAAATAACTGTTCATCCAGAGTCTTGTAGGCGGGAATATTCTCTGGATTATCTATTGAATCACTGGAGATTAATGTTGATTGCTTATTTATAAACAATTCGTAATTGTATAAAAAATTTTCAATTGCAATGGGTGCTAATCCCTCTTGTTTCATTTTATTGGCGATTTCTGTTTGAAAACTCTTCATATCAGCCTCCTGTTAAAACCATTTGTTTTCTATTATTGAATCGTAAGAAAAAAGTACAATTTTGTCAAATCCTAATTTTTTTGCACTTTTGATCTGGTCAATAATTGTATTAATATTCTTATTGTACAGGGCTATGCCACAATATACATTTTTAGAATCAAACTCTTTGTTAATTATATTCAAACTTTTTATAAAATCATAATGATCGGTCGCATAGTTCATGATGACCACATAATCCACGATATCCCGGTTTAACCAAAGTCGCCAATTCTGACCGAAATCTCTCCTGGCAAGGTTGGGATCAGGCTTCACTGCGACACTGAGTTTAATATCAGGGTCATTTTTTTTAATTTGCTTTTTAATTGATTCCACCAGACCTGTGACCTTCATGCTTTTGAAGGAAATCCAAAATTCATTATTTATTAATTTGAATAAATTACCAGGGGGAACTGCATAGATGGCATAAAATTGGTCTAGCGCTTTTTTATGGTAGCCACAATACTTATCCAGATAGCGAATATAGTCCAGATGAATACCATCCAGATCATAATTCCTGATCAGTTCCTGAATCAGCGTGAGGAGATAATCATTAACAGCTTTTAAGTGAGGGGATAAATAGACATTCCTGGTTTGGTAATATGGTGATTGTTTGATTGCCACTTCGAACCACTCCGGATGCTTATGATAGAGATGAGAGACATCGACAGGATCCTTTGGTGCTGTCCAGAGCAGGTAAGTATTAATCCAGGCATGAACGGTTAGATTATAGGGTTTTGCCTGGGCAATAAAGTAAGCTAAGGGATCAAAATCATCCTTAATTTTTGGGGATGGTGGTTCAATGGCCGAATGATATAGGGCATATCCCCGGCCCCGGACTTGCAGATAGATGGTTTCAATTCCCAATTCAACAATCGTGGAAATCGTTTTGTCAATGGCTTTTTTGCTATAGAGATTGTGCCTGACAACCCAGATACCGGACTGTTTTTCGAGAATTGAATTTGCTATGAGAGGAGAGCAAATAAAAAAAATGGTAGTAACGAATACTACCATTTTTAATTTTTGAAATATCTTGAATAACAATTACTATCCAATTTATATCATTAAGCTTCTTCCGGCTGTTTGTAGTCGATGAATTCGATCAGGGATACAGGGGCGCAATCATTTTTGCGAAAACCGAGTTTAATGATTCTGGTGTAGCCGCCGGGTCTGTCAATATACTGAGGAGCAATATGTGAAAACAATCTTTGAACCAGTACACGATTCTGTAATACTCTATATGCTTCTCTTCTGGCTTGTACTGTATCTTTTTTTCCAAGGGTAATCAATCGTTCTACAAAGCCGCGTAAAACTTTTGCTTTTGCGTCTGTTGTTTGGATTTTTCCATGCTCAATCATAGAAATTGCCAGGTTTGCCAGCAATGCTTTTCTATGACTTTTGCTTCTTCCTAATTTTGCTACTCTTTTCTGATGTCGCATAATTTATTCCTCTATTTCTATTCTTCTTCAGATAGATATTTTGAAACATCAATACCGAAGTCCAAGTTCATGCTTTTTAATTTTTCTGTCAATTCAGTCAGAGACTTACGGCCGAAATTTTTGAATTTCAACATGTCTTGTTCCGTTTGCTGTACAAGCTGTCCAATAGTCTTAATATTGTTGGCTTTCAAACAATTGTATGAGCGAACCGAAAGTTCCATTTCATCAACTGATTTTTGCAGCAATTTACGTACCCGCAATGTTTCTTCATCGGCATTATCTCTTTGAATTTTAACCGGTGTAGACTGTACTTTTGAGAATATAGCAAAATATTGTTGTAATACTTTAGATGCATAATCCAGGGCATCTTCAGCAGCGATACTTCCATCAGTAAAAATTTCCAGTTTTAACCGTTCCAGAACTTCTCCGCGAGAGGTGCCGGGAAGGTTTTCCACCTTAAAGTTTACTTTGGTAATCGGTGAAAAGATCGAATCCATAAAGATCGTACCGATTGGACTATCCGGTCGTTTATTCTTTTCAGCGCGTATCCATGAAACTCCGCTTTTATAAGTGAGTTCCATATTTACATCTGCTTTTTCATTCAAAGTACAAATATATTTATCCGGATTCAGTACTTTGATTTCGTCTGTATCTTTGACAAGATCGGAAGCTTTGATTTCTCCCTTGCCTTTGAAATGCAGGTCAAGTTTGTACGTAGGATCTTCGCTGGTTATTTTGAAATTAACTTCTTTGAGGTTCAAAATAATCTCGTAGACATCTTCTTTTACACCTGGTATGGAAGCAAATTCATGTAATACACCGTCAATTTTAATTGATGAAAATGCTGCACCCGGAACAGAGGTCATTAATACTCTTCTGAGTGCATTTCCTAATGTTGTTCCATATCCTTTTTTTAAAGGCTGTACCAGAAATTTACCATAATTATTTTCTGAAACTTCGCGTACGACCTTTGCAATAATTTTTTCCATAGTTGCCAACTTTTCCTTTTATTTTGAATAAAGTTCTACAACAAGTTGCTCATTCACATCGACGCCCATCTGGTCTCTTTCAGGAATTTCTAAAAATGTTCCTTCCATTTTGGCTTTATCCAAACTGAGCCATGGGAATGTCTGTTCACCATGAACTTGTTTCATTGCTTCATGGATAAGGGCTACTTTTTTACTTTTGTTTCTAACGTTGATAACATCGCCAGGTTTTACTTTATAACTTGAGATGTCAACCTTTTTACCGTTTACCTGGAAGTGACCGTGACTGACTAACTGTCTTGCCTGGGGTCTGGAACCGGCAAATCCGAGTCTGTAAACAACGTTGTCAAGTCTTCTTTCCAGTAATTGCATCATATTTGTACCGGTAATTCCCGTCATTCTTGCTGCATGTGTATATACTGTTCTAAATTGTTTTTCATAAAGACCATACATTCTTTTGATCTTTTGTTTTTCCCTTAACTGCATAGCAAAGTCAGAAGGTCTTTGTCTTCTTGACTGTCCATGTTGTCCCGGTATGTATGGTTTCTTTTCAAAAGTACACTTATCACTTTTGCATTTGTCGCCTTTCAGGAAGAGTTTTTTGTGTTCTCTTCTGCACAATTTACAAACAGGTCCTGTGTGTCTAGCCATTTATTTAACTCCTAATATTTTTATACTCTTCTTTTCTTTGGTGGTCGACATCCATTATGTGGAATCGGTGTAATATCTTTGATGACCGAAATTTTCAATCCTGCAGTATGAAGCGCCCGAATAGCTCCTTCACGTCCACCACCTGGACCTTTAACTCTTACTTCAACGGATCTTAACCCCATGTCATAGGCTTTTTTAGCTGCTTCTTCGGAAGCTTTCTGAGCGGCAAAAGGGGTATTTTTTCTGGATCCTTTGAATCCTGCTGTTCCTGCGCTTGCCCAGGAAAAAACATTGCCAAATGTATCGGATAAACTGATTACTGTATTGTTAAATGTAGCTTTTATATTAGCAATACCTTCAGGATTTACCTTCTTTTTCTTTCTTTTAGTACCTTTTTTCGGTGGCAATTCCAAATCTCCTTATTTTATTTTCTTTATTTTCAAAACATTAAACTCTGCGACGAGTTCTGGAATTTGTCTTGGTTCTCTGTCCTCTGACAGGTAGGTGCCGCTTATGTCGCACACCACGGTAGCAATTGATTTCCATTAACCGTTTGATGTCCTGTTTCACTTTATTCCGCAGGGCGCCTTCAACTGTAATATCGTTTGTGATGATTGTACGAATCTCTTTTACTTCCTGATCAGACAGATCCTTGATTCTCTTTTCCCCATCAACACCAGCTTTTTCCAATATCTCCATGGCAGATGTTCTGCCAATTCCAAATATGTAGGTTAAACCGATTTTTGATTTCTTGTTTCTTGGTAAATCTATACCTGCTATTCTTGCCAAATCGACCTCCTAATTATCCTTGTTTTTGTTTGTGTTTTGGGTTTTTACATATGATACGTACGACACCTTTGCGTTTAATAACGCGACAATCTCTGCAGACTTTCTTTACGGATGCTTTTACTTTCATATTTTTCTCTCTTATTTATTTTTTTATTTGTATCTGTAGGTTATTCTTCCGCGTGTCAAATCATAAGGTGAAAGTTCCAGTTTTACTTTGTCTCCCGGTAATATACGAATGAAGTGCATACGCATCTTTCCAGATACATGAGCCAAAACCTCATGTCCATTCTCCAATTCTACCGTAAAGGTAGCATTGGGTAAATTCTCTTTTATTACTCCGTCAACTTCAATAGCTTTTTCTTTTGCCATAATACTCTATTTCACCTTTTTCTAAATTATCTCCCATTATAAATGGTCCTTCTTCTGTGATTACGATGGAATGTTCAAAGTGGGCCGATAATGTATTATCTGCTGTTCGAACTGTCCAACCGTCATTACCATTTACAACTTTATAGTTACCAATATTTACCATCGGCTCAATTGCCAGTACCATGCCGGCTTTTAAAACCGGCCCTTTGCCGGGCGCACCAAAATTAGGCACTTCCGGTTCTTCATGTAGTTTCTTCCCTATTCCGTGTCCGACCAATGTGCGCACTACCGAATAGCCTTCTACCTCTACATGGGACTGAATAGCATGACCAATATCTGACAATCTACCGCCGGGAACTGCTTTATCAATTCCCTTATAAAGCGATTCTTTTGTTATTTTCATAAGGGTTGCGGCTTCATCCGAAATATTGCCGACGGAATAGGTGATGGCAGCATCACCGAAGTAGCCATCTTTTTCCACGCCAACATCAATTCCGATGATATCTCCTTCCTGTAATTGTCTGTCAGAAGGAATGCCATGCACAACCTCTTCATTCACACTGGCACAAATCGATGCCGGAAATCCGTTGTATCCTTTGAAGGCCGGTTTTCCGCCTTGACTGCGAATAAAATCTTCAGCAATGATGTCAAGTTCCTTGGTGGTAATTCCCGGCTTTATGTGTTTGCCGAGGGCCAGCAGTGCCAAATAATTGACTCGATTGCTTTCACGCAGTTTATTGATTTCTGCTTCCGAGCGAATGTAGATCATAACAGAATGAATTATCTTCTACGGCTTTTTAGTTTTCCGCTTTTCAAAAAACCATCATAGTGTCTCATCAGCAGGTGTGACTCAATTTGCTGCAACGTATCAAGGGCCACACCAACAATGATGATCAAACTTGTACCTCCGAAAAATGAGGCCAGATTGTAATCAATGTCCAATATTTTGGTTAAAATGTAGGGAAATACCGCTACCAATGCCAAAAATACTGAACCTGGTAATGTAACTTTTGTGAGAATGTTATCTATGAATTCGGCAGTTTTCTTACCCGGTCTCACACCCGGAATAAAACCACCTGATTTCTTCATGTTGTCAGCAACTTCAATCGGGTTGAAAGCAATTGCTGTATAAAAATAGGTAAAGAAAATGATTATCAGACCAAATACAAGCCAGTAAACCGGATGGGTTACTGAAAACACATTTGTAATGCCCTGAATAAAATTACTGTTTGGGAAAAAAGTCGCTAATGTACTGGGGATAAACATAATTGCCTGGGCAAAGATGATCGGCATTACACCGGAGGTATTGACTCGCAAGGGAATATGGGTTGCTTGTCCGCCATAGACTTTGCGGCCTACCACCCGTTTTGCATATTGTACCGGGATCTTTCGTTTTCCCTGTGTGAGCAGTACAACAAAGGCCACAACAGCGAATAATATACCGATTAAGATAATGTCGGTAAAAAGACCTCTGACCCCTTCGCGGATCAGGGATATTTCCGTCAGTATCACATTGGGGAAACGGGCGACAATACCGGTCATGATGATCAATGATATACCATTACCGATACCCCGCTCGGTTATTCTCTCACCGAGCCACATCATCAGGACCGTACCGGTCGTCAGTGTAAGCATGGTCAACAGTGTAAAGCCAACGCCAGGGTTGGGAACCACCGGAACCATACGGTTGCCGATTTGAGTAGCCATTTGCGGACTGGTTAAAAAGGTCGCGACACCCAAAGATTGCAATGCAGAGATTAGGATTGTACCATAACGTGTTAACTGCGTAATTTTTTTACGTCCTTCTTCACCTTCTTTTTGAAGTTTTTGGAAGTACGGAATTACGGAACCTAACAACTGAATAATGATTGACGCACTAATATAGGGCATAATACCCAGTGCAAAAACAGTTGCTTTCGCAAATGCTCCGCCGGCAAACATATCATATAACCCAAAAAGCGTATTGCCAAGATTACTCATAGCGGCTGACAGCGCCTCTGTATTAATTCCGGGAATCGGAATATGGGCACCCACCCGTACGAGAACTAAAATTGAAATGGTATAGAGGATACGCTTTTTAAGCTCAGGTATTTTGAAAATACTCTGCAATTGATTAATCATACAACTTCTACCTTTCCACCGGCTTTTTCAATCTTTTCTTTAGCAGATGTACTAAAGGCATTCGCCAATACAGTCTTTTCGTTTGTTATTTCACCATTACCGAGCACTTTTACAGGTTTGTCCATCGATTTGATTTTACCTGCTTTATAGAGTTCTTCAATAGTAATTTTATCTACTTGCATAGTATTCAGGTCTTCGACATTGACGATCTGAACATCTTTACGAAATATATTTTTGAATCCTCTTTTTGGAAGTCTACGATAGATAGGCATTGTACCACCTTCCATCCAAGGACGTGATTTAGAGCCGGAACGCTGTCCGTAGCCGTTCATTCCTCTTCCTGAGAAATTTCCACGACCGGAGCCATTACCTCTGCCCTTACGCTGCCTTTTCTTGATAGAACCGTCTGCATATTTTAGTGAATTTAATTCCATAATTAACCTTCTACTTTTTCAGTTTTTACCAAATGAGAAACGCTTTTTATCATTCCCTCAACTGAAGGTGTTAATTCTCTGACTACTGACTGATGAATTTTCCGAAGACCCAGCACTTTCAAAGTCGCTCTGTCTTTCTGCTTATGGCCAATAGTGCTTCCGATTTGTGTGATTTTAACTTTACTCATCCTTCAAATATCTCCTGAAGTGTTTTGCCTCTTTTTCTTGCTATTGTATAGGGATCACGCAATGATAATAATGCTTTCATCGTTGCTCTCACGACGTTATGGACATTATTAGATCCAACGGATTTTGTCAGAATATCATGTATTCCGACCTGATCCATAATAGCTCTGATTGTTGAGCCGGCAATAACACCAGTACCAGGGGCCGCGGGTTTCAACATAACCACAGCACCATCGTATTTAATTTTTACTTTATGGGGTATTGTACCATTAATAACCGGAATTCTTACCAGATTTTTCTTAGCATCTTCTTTGCCTTTGGAAATTGCATTAATTACCTGTTTTGCTTTTCCTAGACCGATGCCAACGTGGCCTTTACCATCGCCAACCGCCACAATAGCGTTGAATCCGAAGGTTCTACCACCTTTAACAACCTGAGAAACTCGGTTAATTTTTATTACTTTTTCATCAAGTAATTCCAGTTTTGTGGGATCAATAAACTTCAATCCTATTCTCCTTGATTAATTTAAAATTTTAAGCCAGCTTCTCTTGCTGATTCTGCTAATGCTTTTACACGACCATGATATCTGTAGCCGCCTCTGTCAAAAACAACGGTCGTAATATCATTTTCCAAAGCCTTTTTTCCAACAACTTTTCCAACTAATTTGGAAACGTCAGTTTTTGTTGTCTTTTCTTCCTGTTCAGCACGAACTTCTTTTGACAAATCCGATACTGTGAGAATAGATTTATTATTTAAATCATCAATCAGCTGGGCATAGATATGGTTTAAACTGCGGAAAATTGACAATCTTGGTTTTTCCGGCGTACCATAGATTTTTTTTCTGATTTGCTTTTTACGACGCTCTCTGCCCAATATTCTTTTTGTTTTTTTACTCATAGTTATTCAACCTTTATTCACCAACTTTTTTGCCTGCTTTTCTAATGATATACTCACCAACATACTTGATACCTTTACCTTTGTATGGTTCCGGTGGATATACATCTCTGATTCGGGCGGCAAGCTGACCAACTTTTTGTTTGTCGGCACCGCTTACTTTAATTTTTAAGTTAGATGGGATTTCAATTTTTAAGTCTTCTGAGGGTGTAATTAATATTGGATGGGAATAGCCCATGTTCAATAAGAGGGATTTACCCTTCATTTCAGCTGAAAATCCAACACCACTGATTTCAAGGTCTTTGGTGAAGCCTTTGCTGACACCATCGACCATATTAGCGATCAACATCCGGATCAGTCCGTGCTGCGCTTTATGATTTTTTGAATCTGTAGGTCTATCCACAGTGATTATATTGTCCGCCAGTTCGATTTTGAACTCCGGATTGAAGTCTCTGCTGAGCTTTCCGAGTTTTCCTTCAACTGAAACGACATTACCTTTTAAATCAGCTTTTACACCGTCAGGAATTTCAATAGGTTTTTTTCCGATTTTAGACACGATATTACTCCTTAATTAGTTAGATTACCAGATATAACAGAGGACTTCGCCGCCAATGTTATTAGCGTTAGCAATCTTATCAGTAACAATTCCGTGGGAAGTTGTTAGTATAGTAATGCCAAGTCCGTTTAGGGTTTTCGGGATTTCATCTTTTTTTACGTAATATCTTTTGCTGGGTTTGCTAGCTCGTTTCAAACCTTCTATGACTGGATTTCCTTCGTGGTCATATTTGAGATAAATTCTAAGAAAATCTTGAATCCCGTCTTTTACAATTATGAAGTTTTTAATATAGCCTTCATGTTTTAAAATAAGGGACATTTTCTTTTTCACGTTGGAAGCAGGTACGTCAACCCAAGACTTATTTTTTGCTTGCGCGTTCCTGATTCTTGTTAAATAATCTGCAATTGGATCTGTTACAGGCATAATTTCATTTTCTCCATTTTTACCAACTTGCTTTTGTTACGCCCGGAATTTCGCCTTTTAGCGCTAATTCTCGGAAGCATAGTCTACATAAACCAAATTTTCTATAATAGGCTCTGGGTCTGCCACAATTGTTACAACGGTGGACTTTCCGAGTTGAAAATTTAGGTTTTCTTTTTGCTTTCGCAATCATTGATTTTTTAGCCATTATTCTTTCTCCGCTTAATTTTCATTTTTCTTTTTAAACGGGAAACCAAAGGATTTCAGAAGTTCATACGCTTCTTTGTCTGTTTTGGCTGTCGTTGTAATTGTTATATTCAAACCGTGAACTCTTTCGACATTTTCGTAATTGATTTCCGGAAAAATGATATGTTCCTTGATTCCCAGTGAAAAGTTTCCATTGCTATCAAAGGATTTGTCTGATAGGCCGGAAAAATCTTTTACTCTGGGTAAGGAAATGTTGATCAATCTATCAAAAAACTCATACATTCTTTCTTGACGAAGATTTACAAAACAACCGACTGGATCTCCCTGACGAATTTTAAAATTCGAAATCGCTTTTTTTGATTTTGTTACAACCGGATTCTGGCCTGCGATCAAACCGACTTCTTCAATAACCTGTTTCAGGTAATTGGGCTCTTCTTTCGCATCACCGACACCAACGCTGATGGTTATTTTTTCCAGTTTGGGTACTTCCATCATGTTTTTGTAACCCATCGTTTCTTTCATATGGGGTACGATTTCTTCCTGATATTTTTCCAGAAGTCGCGGTGTGTACTTTGTTTGTTCTGACACTTATAACTCCTTTAAATACTGTCTATTATTTCGCCTGTTTTCTTACAAACGCGAACTTTTTTACCATCATTCAATTTTTTATAGCCAACCTTGGTCACTCTACCTTCAAAGATCAAAGCGACATTGGACATATCAATCGGTGCTTCTCTTTCAATGATACCACCTTTAGGATTATCCTGTGTTGGGCGGGTATGCCGTTTGATCATGCTTATCCCCTCAACAATAACCCGGTTATCATTGGGATAAACCGCCAGCACTCGTCCTTCTTTTCCTTTTT
>CAYTLS010000025.1:0-10417 GCA_964438745.1 uncultured bacterium | reverse complement strand
CATTGTTTCTCCAATTCTCTATCTTGCCGTGGATAGACGCGAATTTAACGAATATCCTAATTTAACTTTTTTATTCTTCTTCATATTCTTTTGTAATTGTGCGCTGCAGCCAGACGATTAATCCGAGCAGAAAAAAGGCTCCCGGCGCCAATACCATCAACCCATTATTCTCATAGCCCATATTGTACATCCATTGAGGAATAACCTGCACGCCCATCAACTTGCCGGCTCCCAGTAATTCACGAAAAGCGCCAATGGCGATCAGTATCAGTCCATAGCCAAGGCCATTGCCCAACCCGTCAAAAAGTGAGGGTGCCGGTTTGTTTTGCAGGGCAAAGCCTTCCAGCCGGCCCAGTACAATACAATTGGTTATGATCAGGCCGACAAAAATGGAGAGCTGCTTTGAGACTTCGTACATAAACGCGCGCAGGAACTGGTCTACCAAAATTACCATGGTGGCAATTACAGTCATTTCCACAATAATTCTTACATTTTTAGGAATCCACTTTCTGATCAGTGAAACAATAACATTGGACGCCGCAATAATGACCGTGACCGATATTCCCATCACAATTGAGGGTTTTAATTGTGACGTCACCGCGAGGGCGGAACAAATTCCCAGCACCTGAATAGTAATCGGGTTATTTTTGATGATCGGTTCCAAAAAGTTTTCTTGTTTGACATCATCTAATCCTTGGTTGTACGGTTTTTCATAATATAATTTTTATACTTTTCCAGATCTTTCAAAAGGAAGTCATTAACTCCATCGCAGGTTTTGGTAGCGCCGCTGATGCCATCGACTTTGCGGTAGGCCTGGGGAGTGGACTCCGTGACCTGGCCTTTAATTATTTCCACAGAGACCAATTCACCATCTTTGTTAAAGATCTGTTTCCCTGCAAAATTCTCAGTAAACCATTGAGTCGCCACTTCGGCGCCCAGCCCGGGTGTTTCTCCGTGTTTATAAAAGGTTATCCCCTTGATGGTATTGAGGTCCTGTTTTAATGCCAAATATCCATAGATTGTCGACCAAAGCCCCTTGCCAAACACGGGAATACAATAGGCTAAAGTTTCACCCTCCCGCTGCTGTAAATAGAGCGGTAATAATTGTTTTTCCAGTGGCTTCTGGGCTTCGCTTTCAGGATCAATGTCAGCAACGGTTTGCCTTTCCGATAATGTCATGATTTCGCCCTGGTAATTAACAGCAACCGGTTTAATCGTCTCATCAAATTTATTGATAATCTCTTCCCTGGATAATTTTTCATCAGGACCAATAATATCCATCGCCAGCATAATATTTTTTTTCTTCTCAACGGCTTCATTGAGGTCTTGGATTGGCCGCAAAAATTTGGCGGCGAAGGATAGAACACCGGCGGCTACGATGGTAATGATCGCGATAAAAATATAGGAATAATATCTATTTCGTCGCACGACTTATCCTCCTCTTTTTGTGTGCTGCCACCACAAAATGATCGATCAGTGGTGAAAAGAGATTCATAAACAGGATCGCCAGCATCATGCCCTCGGGATAAGCGGGATTAAGATTTCTGATCAGCAATGCCAGCACACCGATCAAAAAGCCGTAAATATATTTCCCGGTTTTGGTATCAGCCGCGCTTACCGGGTCAGTGGCCATAAAAACCGCGCCAAAAGCAAACCCACCCATCACTACCTGGTAATGAAAGGGCACCGCAAAAACATGGGCAGGACCGGGCGCCAGCAGATTAAAAAGGGCTGTCATCACAAACCCGCCGGCAAAAACCGAAAATATAATGCGCCAGCTGGCAATGCCTGTGATAACCAGGATTACCAGGCCGATCAGGATCGCCAGGGTGGAGGTTTCACCAATGCTGCCGGGGATCAATCCCACAAACATTTGCCAGAAAGTGTACCCTCTGTCTGCCAATGTGTTGATCACGGTACCGGAATTGACTTCGCTCATTATTGCCAACGGCGTTGCCGCGGTATAAGTATCCACAATCTTATCAGAAAACTGTGTCCAGACACTGTCACCGGAAATGGATTTTGGATAGGCAAAGAACAAAAAGGCCCGCGCTACCAGCGCCGGATTAAAAATATTGTAACCGACACCTCCAAAGACCTCTTTGCCAATAACAATGCCGAAAGAAGTCGCCACCGCCACCTGCCACAGCGGAATAGTGGGCGGTACGATCATGGGAATCAAAAAACTGGTGACCAGAAATCCTTCATAAACGTCATGGTTGCGCACCACGGCGAAAAGGACTTCCCAGATCGCCCCTACAGCCAGCGTCACAATATAGATGGGTAGTACAATCCACAACCCCTTGGCAATGATCTGCCAGATCCCGGCATCAATTCCGGCTGATAAAAAATGCTGGTAACCGGCATTAAATATTCCGAACAAAAAGGCCGGCGTACCGGCAACCACCACCAGAAACATAAAGCGTTTCATATCCATAGCATCTTTGATGTGAGTGCCATGCTGCGTCCGTTTCGGAGAAACATAGAGGATCGCCTCAATCATTTCATAGACAGGATAGAGCCGGCTGAGTTTTCCATCTTTCTCAAACAGTGGTTTTATCTTTTGCAATAATTTATACATCTATTTCCTTCTTATATTGAATGGACCTTTATCCTTCTTTTTCTACCAGATCAAGGCCACGGCGGAGAATCGTCTGCCATTCGATCTTTGAAGGACAGATATACTCACACAAGGCTACATCCTCTGCGGCCAGTTCATAGATTCCCAGGTGTTCCATTTCCTCAATATCTTCGATAATCACCGCTTTCATCAGAAATACCGGCAAAATATTCATGGGCAACACTTTTTCATAAAGCGTTGAAGCCACAAACGCGCGCTTGCTGCCATGAATTTTGGTGTTTAGATCAAAGGCTTTTTTTAAAGGATTATAAGTTGATAAAAAAGACCTTGACATGCTCAGTTTACTGAGTCCGGGGGAAATCCACCCCAGGAACTCCACTTTGTCCGCTTCCGGTATTATGGAAACAAGATTATCAAAAAATCCCAGGAAGCCATCAGGGTCAATGGCCCGGCCGGTGAGCACATCGCCGGATATCCAGCGGGCGTTTTTATCCCCTTGTGCAAAACTGGACACGGCAGCACCAATCTTCGTTTTGTAATATTGACGGTTTTTCGCTGCTGTCCCGGATACTTTTACCAGGGTATTCGTCTCCGGTTGCCCCAATGTAAATAATTTACCCATCTGAATAACCCCTAAAATACTACAGGACCATACCACATCTTCCCGGTTTAGGATTGGCGCGATATGATGGATTTGAACCCCTACATTGCCGGCGGGATGAGGCCCGTCGAACAAATGGGCTTCCACATCGGAATAATTCTCAAACAAGGATTTTTCTTCGGGCTTCATTGATAAATGCACTTTACCGGAAGTAACTTGTGATAACAGCGACAAGCCCTGCTGGAAAAATTCTTCATTGCCTTGCAGTAACAGATCAACGTCGGGCGCCATGGGATAGGTATTCATTCCCGAAATAAAAATATCCCGGGGAATTGTATCAGGGTCAGGAATAGTATTAAACGGTCGTTGTTTCAGGTACAGGAATAACCCGGATTCCATTAAGACGCTCAGAATTTTCTTCCGGCCGGATGTAACGGAAACATCAAATTTCCGGCTGACATTTTTTTTATCAGTTTGAATGACAATGCGTTCAATAACCCGTCTATGGCCCCGTTTAATTTCAATCACTTCTCCACTGAGCGGCGCAGTCAGTTTGATGGCCGGGTGATATTTGTGATGGGCGAGACTGTCGCCGGCTTTGACATGATCTCCCACCTGAACATCAGGTTTGGGTTTGAGGCCGGTTAAATCAATTGGTTTGACAGCTACTCTTGCCGGATATTCCGCTTCAATTATCTTTCGCGAAGCATCGTCTGATATTTTGATATCATAGCCTTTTTTGAGTTTATGCACTTTCATTTTTCCAACAGTCTTTTCCATTTTTTTAGATAATTAAAATCAGGTAAAAATGATCTGTGCGCCGGCTGATCGCTCATAGAACTCGCCTACTGTCAAAACGCTGTCTACCTCATCGCAAAAATCGTCCTCTTTCAATTTAAACATATCTACACTGGCTTTGCATGCATAGATCTTTCCGCCGGCATCAGATATCATTTCAATAAATTCATCAATCGGTGGAATATCCAATTCTTCCATCTGTTTTTTCATCATTTTTGTTGCCATTGCTGACATTCCCGGAATGGCTCCAACGAGAGTGGGGATTCCCATAGCGGGATTACCCACTGTCGCCACCTTGATCTTTTTCATTTTTTTCTTGGTAATGGCATCCATTCCAAAAAATGTAAAGAACACATCCACTTCAATACCTTCCATTCTGGCGCCATTGGCCATGATCAGGGCCGGATAGATTCCTTCCAGGGAACCTTTGGAGCACACAATAGAAACTTTTTTTAATTTTTCTGATGACATAATTTCTCCATTCTAAATAATTAAACACAACTGGCGGGTTTTGGAAGTCCTGCTATTTTGCATGATTTTTTCAAAGGGCCTTCGGGAAATAATTTATAGAGTTCCTTAGTGGGAATACCACCGACTTTTTTTATTCGGCGCATCGTGGGTATCTTTCCTTTTTCAGCATAGTCTTTTCTTAAAAAATCAACAACCTTTCGATGCTCGTCGGATAATTCAATATCCATATCTTTTGCAATTTCCGGCGCCATTTCCGCTGTCCACTGCTCATGATTTTCTAAATATCCTTCTTCGTTTACAGCAACTGTTTTTCCGGCATATGTTTTTTCAGCCATTTTTGTACTCCTTTATTTTCTAAATTTAAATTTATTAACACCTATGATACTAATAGGTTATCTGTGTAAAAAATATATTACAGTTTCTTTCCCCGGGTTTTCATCTGTGTTGGAATTCCCGGCATCGGCAGTCCTTTCAAAAGTATATGCCAATAGATCCAGCGAAAAGCCAGTTTGCCCCAGTGGTTCAGGACCGATTCTTTTAGCAATGAAAAGGGCCCTACCACAGGAAATGGGAATTTTCCTTCCGCCGGTTCCACATCATAGTTAAAATCAATCAGAAACCCCTTGCCAAACCCGGATTCGATAAAGCAATTGGCATGACCGTCAAAATCCGGTTTTAATGGTTTGTTGTGAATAAAGTTCATAATGTTTTCGGTCAATATTTCCGATTCAAAATGGGCAACGGAACCGGCTTTTGAACTGGGCAGGTCTGTGGCATCGCCAATCACAAATATATTTTCATAATCTTTTGATTGGAGGGTATGCTTGTTGGTGGGCACAAAATTCAGTTCATCACCCATATCCGACCGCTCGATGACCTCATCCCCCATATTGGTGGGGACAGACAGCAGAAGGTCAAAATCAACTTCTTTTTCATCGAAAGAAATAATTTTTTTGGCATTGCCATCAACTTCTTCGATATTAAAGTCCGAAACCAATTTGATATTTTTTTCATCCAGCAAATGTCCCATCACTTCAGCAGTCCGCTGCTTGGTAAATGCGCCGGAAAGCGGTGTCGTATAGACAATCTCCACATCATCCCGAACCCCTTTTTTGGTAAAAAAGTGATCCGCCAGAAAGACAAATTCCAGGGGTGCCACCGGGCATTTAATCGGCATCTCAGCAATATTCAGGACGAATTTCCCGCCTTTAAAAGTTTTTAGTCGTTCATACATTGCTACTGCACCTTCCAGGGTATAAAAATCAAAAGCATCTTTGTACCAGAGCCCTTCGTCAGCCAGCCCGTCCACTTCATCAGGAACTACTTTCGTACCGGTAGCAATGATCAGAATATTGTAATCAATGCTGGTCCCGTCGGTAAGATTGACCTTATTTTTACCGGGGTCAATGGTCTCAATTCCTGATTGCCGGAAGATGACACTTTTGGGAACAAACCGGGTCTTTTTCTTTACTACATCTTTTTCAGAATAAAGACCGAAGGGAATAAACAAAAAACCGGGCTGATAATAATGGGTCTCATTTTTATCAATGATCGTAATTTCCCAGTTTTTCTTGTCAATTTTTCTGGCGAGGTGGTTGGCCATCATGGTACCGGCCGTTCCCGCCCCGAGGATCACAATTTTTTTCACAATTAGTCTCCGTATTTAAATAATTATCATGTAAAAAAGTCATAATATGTTGCAGTTCTTCATGCACCAGTTGATAATAAATATTTTTTTTATCCCGGCGTTTCTCAACAATACCGGACATGGTGAGTAGTTTTAACTGTTGGGATATATTGGAAATTTTTCCGATTTGGATGATATCAACGATTTCAGAGACACAGAAATCCCCTTCCATCAGCAGGCAGACAATCCGAAATCGGATTTTATTGGAAAGAAGAGAGAAAAGGCCGATTATTTTTTCACAAATCAGTTCATTATTTTCAAACCGCGCTTTAATTTTTTTCACATCTGCTGTTTTGTTTTTCACATCATTTCTCGCTTTAACATTTTAACATATATTAAACTGTTAAAGGTTCAATGTCAAGGTTTTTTTTGATTATGGAAAATAATACCATGAAACTTGTTTTTTGTGAAAAATTAAATTTGATAACACTAAAAAATTCTATAGTTTTTCAGAACAATTAATTAAATCAGAAGGTACTTAAATGAAATACAAATTTTACAATGAAGACTGTATCCATGGTGCAAAGAAACACATCAAGGATAATACCATAGATCTGATCATCACTGATCCGCCCTATGGTATTGACGGTGACAAACTCCATAAACATTACAACCGTAATGAAGAGCATGTCATTGGTGGCTATGTAGAGGTTCCGGCAGAGGAATATGAAGACTTTAGCGCAGAGTGGATAAAAGAAGCGGAGCGTATTTTGAAACCCGGTGGCAGTATCTATATCGTCTCCGGATACACAAATTTATTTTACATATTAAAAGCATTGCGCCAGACATCTCTTAAAGAATTGAATCACATCATCTGGAAGTATAATTTTGGTGTCTATACCAGACTGAAATATGTGTCGTCTCACTATCACATTTTGTATTATGTGAAACCGGGCAAGAAACACACGTTTAACACTTTTGCGCGTTATGATGCGACTGAAAAGAATGAAAATGGCGGATCCGCCAATTATATTGACCGTGAAGATGTCTGGAGCATTAACAAGGAATACAAACCCGGCCAGAAAAAGAATAAAAACCAACTGCCTACTACTTTGCTGAAAAAAATGATCGCCTATTCCAGTCATCCCGGTGACATGGTATGTGATATGTTTCTCGGGAGTTTTTCCACGGCAAAAGTAGCGCTGAAAATGGGCCGGCAGGCCACCGGCTTTGAACTCAGTGAAAATATGTATGCGCATCAGAACGAAGCTATAAAAAATATTAAATTCGGTTCGTTGCTACCCGAACAAAAATCAAAAAGTATGACACTTCGAAATCAGGGAAAGCGCTGGAGTAAAGCCGATTTGGAAAAACTCGCAACACATTATCAGATATTGTATAAAAAACATGGTACGAAAAAGAAATCCATTGAATTGCTTTGTGAGGAATTTGGACGCGGCCGTTTTTCAATCATGAATGCCTTGAAAAAGGTGGGGATTTAACTGCATTATTCATTTTTTATGAATAATGCAGTTATTCCGTTTATACAAAATGTGATTGCTTGTCTATTTCACGATTTCAAAACTATCAAATAAGTCACCGGTAGCATCATAACTTTTGTAAGTAAGTTTGTCAGTATCAACGCTGATCACCTGGAACAGCTGTTTGCCATTGACCATTTTTGCCATGATTTTCCGGTTTTCCTCTTTCATATCATACACTTTAACGCCAACAACCGAAACCACATAATAGGTGCCGGGCTCGTTTTTCTTAACAATTTTGTTGTTGCGCATTTTATAGGTTCTGCCATAAGCGTGATCGTGTCCCTGGAGAACCATATCAACATTGTATTTATCAAAAATTGGCAGAAAAAGATCGCGTCGTTCCTGGCTGTCTCGTCCCTGTGCAGTGGAATAAAAGGGTTGATGAATGGAAACGAAAGTCCACTTCTGCGGATTATCAGCCAGGATTTTTTTAAGCCATTTAGCCTGTTCGGCAATTTTTTTACTACCATTCAGCGTAATAAAACGAATGCCCTGGTAATCGATAACGTAATTGGTTTCTTCAAGTCCTTCGACGCCATTTTCCGGCAAGGTGAATTGCGGCCGCCAGATATGGTCCAATTCCCGTGATTTAATTCCTTTTAATATTTTACGGGGATATTCATGATTTCCGGGCAGATAGATCATTGGAGTCGTTCGTGGAATCCAGCCAATCGCATTAAAATATTCCTGCCATTCAGCATCGCTGCCACCATGATTGATTATGTCGCCGGCATGAAACCAAAAATCCGCATTAGGAGCAGTTTTGTATGCTGTTCTTAGTACACGACTTGTCATTGTAAGAATACCATTTTGTACATCACCCAGGTAAACGAATTCGAAAGGGTCATCTTCTTTGGATGCGGTCTCAAAATGGTTCCATTCCGACCAGATGTCACCATCGCCGACCCGGTAAGCATAGGTTGTTGCCGAAGTTAAATCCTTGAGGATAATTGAATGATAATAAACAGTTTTATCCTCATTGATCGTTAATTTTTCGGTATTGGCCGTGAGGGTTGTCGCGGTTGTTTCCAGATCAATGGAGGGATTGGCTTTCGTGAGTTGCACCACTGCTTTGTCAACCGGTTCGCATGTTCGCCAGGTGACCGCCATTTCAGAATTAGGATTTTCAGTCAGGTTAAGAATAACTCTTTTGGGAGCATTCTCAGCAAAACTGAAATTTATAATTAAAAACAGGGCGAAAATTAGTTTAAAGTAATGTTGAATTCTCTTGTCCATCATCTTCTCCTTTTATTTGTATTGACTATTTCCTGCTTATACAACTATGATACAAAATTTATGAGATAATAACAGATTTTTTTTGTAAATCACTAAATTTTCTTGACAACTACTGCTGTAGTAATTAGATTACTACATGAGTAGTAATGAAAAATGGAGAATTAAATGTCAAATAATAAAACCCTTAGTGAATTCGAATGGCAGATCATGAAAATTCTATGGAATAAAAAAAATGCTTCGGTTCGGGATGTGTATGATGAAATTATCAAAGAACAGGAGCGGGCCTATACAACCGTCCAGACCTATATGGAACGATTAGTTGGAAAGAATTTTCTGCAGAAAGAAAAAGTCGGCGCGATCAATCAATATTCCCCGGTGATTCATGAAGAGGAAGTCCGCAACAGTGAAACCAAATCACTGATGAAAAAGGTGTTTGACGGCTCAGTTTCAAAAATGGCGGCATTTTTATTTGATGTCGATAATGTTTCGGAGCAAGACCTGAAAAAAATCAAATCCATGTTAAAGGAGAAGGACGATGAGTGATTTTATATATTTTTATAATCGCGTGTTGGAGACTTGGGCAGATTACTTTTTGACCAATTCTATGGAAATTCTTTATCTGGCTATACCTGCTGCTTTATTTTCATTATTCTTTCGCAAAGGATCACCGCGATTTCATTACATCATTTGGGCGATCGTTTTATTAAAAAGTCTGATCCCTTCACATATTTTTCATTTTACACAACAACACCTTTATACGGTTGAATTTCCGGCTATTGTGTCCTCGACCTATATAAACCAAATTGAGCCGGCAATCAATCAATATCAGAATGTTTTATTCCTCTGTTGGGGAGTGATCTCAGCAATTTTATTGTTAAAATTAATTGGGAATTCCATTTATTTCCAAAAATCTCTATCAGAAAAAAAAGAACTGGATAATCCTGTTATTGATAAATTGAAAAGGATTTTTCGAATTCAACGCACTGTTAAGGTGTATGAAACTAAAATAAAGGTCCCATTTACGATGGGATTTATTACTCCCAAAATATTTTTGCCGGTAAATAGCGATTTTGATAAAATGGAGTTCATTTTGGCCCATGAAATGGCACATATTAAGCGCAATGATTTTTTGATGATCATGATGCAAAATTTTATTACCATTGCCTTCTTTTTTCATCCTGTAGTGTTGATTGCATCGGGATTTTTAAATTATTATCGCGAATTGATCTGCGATGATATGGCTGTCGAAGCGATTAATTCAAGTCCAAAGAAGTACGGCCGCAAGATCATCGATTATCTGGAATTTTGCATCAAGCAGAAACGCTATCCGATTTTGGCCAACGGCTTTCTATTTTCTAAAAAGATATTTGTGAAACGTATTGAATACCTAATTAACCGAAAGGAGGAGGTTGTGCAGAAACTCAGTAACTTACAAATTGGATTAATTTCTGCCTTGGTTTTGATCCTGATTTATATTGTGGCATGTGAGACAATTACCGGCCCGGCAAGGTCTTTAGAAAATCCATTGCCGGCAGCAAAAACAGTTACTATGACGGTTG
>CAYTLS010000024.1:0-10548 GCA_964438745.1 uncultured bacterium | reverse complement strand
TAATTTTTTTTTTAGGTATTTTATCAAAACAATTTAGTTCTTTGGCCATATCATAAGTCAAATCGCCAAAATTAGATACCAACACTGTTTCCGGTTTTAAATGACGACGGAATTCCCGGCCCATTTCCACATATTTTTTAAACGGGTATTGCGCTGTTGCCATGACAAAAATCGCATTGGCCCGGTGGTTTTCAAAATTTATTGCTTTTTGTACACCCTCTTCAGCGGAAATTTCTTCAGATTCTTTGAAAATGCCATTGATGGCGGCAAAGGAACAAAATTTACAATTGCCGGGACAAGGGGCGATATTCAAGCCTAATTGTCCATGAACTTCCGCTTTCGCCGCCGAAGCCTGATTGCTCTTTTTTCGTCCGGCAGAAATAATCAACGCCGATTCATCTGAAAAAAGCGGCACATCAAAAAGAGTTGCGATGTTTTCCTTTGTTAAATACTCATCATTCAGAGCACGGGTAATAATTTCACTGATCATGAAAACTCCTTATTGATTAATAGGATATTTGCCCTGCTTGCCTTGAAAAGGGTGCAAGAGCATTATCCAAATATTCAGGACATCTTCTTCACGATGAAGTGCATGTCCGATTCTAATATGGTTATGGCCTGAGTCGGGCGCGTATTTGTAAGTACCAAAAATGCGGTCCCACCAGGAGAGATTAAAGCCAAAATTGCTATTGGTTTCCCTAATTTTCACTGAATGATGCACCCGGTGCATGTCCGGGGTCACAATCAGAGCACGGATCAGTTTATCCAGTTTGATGGGGATATAAATATTACTGTGATTGAACATTGCCAGCACATTCAAAATAATTTCAAAAATAATAACGGCGATTACAGGAGGACCGATCAATAAAACAGAAGCAAGTTTAATCAGCATTGAAAAAACATGTTCAACCGGGTGAAACCGAAGCCCGCTCGAGTGGTCAAGGTCAAGATCAGTATGATGCATCATATGAAACCGCCAAAACAGAGGTATAGCATGAAACATCACATGCTGAAGATAAATCACCAAATCCAATACCAATAATGAAATGAGAATTGATAGACCGCGGGAAATATCAAAATAATTCAGTAGTCCTAAATTATTATCTTTTGCAAATAATGCCAGGGCAACCGGCAAAACAGGAAAAATCAACTGAAGAAACAGAATATTACCACCGGCCAATAAATAATTGGATGGTAGCCGCTTCTTGCGGGAATGGTTGCGGTTGATTCTTGGCGATAAAAATTCCCATATATTCAACAATACAATCACAATAAGAAATGCCAATAGTCGAACCACTGTTTCACTCATCTTTATCCTCCATTAAACGGCTGTATTGACGAGAATGGTTTATTCGCCACCAGTTCAGATCTTCGGGTGTATCAATATCATGTAATTTTTCAAGAAGGCTATAGGACAGATCTGATTTTTGGGCAAGGGTAATTGTCTCTTCCAAAACAGAGGATAATCCCCAATTGATCCCATTAAAAAACCCGGAGGTATAAGCATTTTTATGCATTCCTATCAAATAGTATCCGCCATCAGCCGCAGGGCCTAACACCATATCTTTATCATTAAGAAACCGAAATCCCTTTTTCAATATTGCAGACCTTATTCCCGGTATATCACTCCCGACAAGCAGTACTTTACGAAAATTTTTATCAAAGGCATATTCCATAGTTTGTCTGAGATTTTCGCCAAGATCTTTGCCCTGCTGCTGAAAATAATCGCCATCGGGCCCCAGCCAGTGATTCATCTTTGTCTGATTACCACCATTAAAACTGATGATTCGATGGACCGGCAGCTCATCACACACCTTATCAGCCTGTTTAATTGTATGTTCCAGAATATGCTGATGCAATTCAGCGGCCCCTACCTGTCCAAGCAGGGAGATAAGACGGGTTTTTGTTTGCCCCGGTTTTGGATAGCGGGTAAAAATAATAATTGCCAATTCTTTAACGATCATTCTATCAACCTGTAATTTTCAATATATATTTTAATATCTTTTGCGCGAAAGGCGTCAGTCGTGTTCGGTTATAGGCATCGGCGATTTTTTTGACCGCTTCCGCCTGGGTAGGATAGGGATGGATCACACCGGACAAGGTTTTCAAGCCAATGTTACAAACCATTGCTGTGGTAATTTCACTGATCATATCACCGGCATTAGCGGCGACAATTGTGGCGCCCAGGATTTTATCGCTTCCCTTTTTTGTGTGGACTTTGATTAATCCTGATTCTTCCCCATCTGTAATTGCGCGGTCCACCTGAGCGAAAGATTGTTCATAAGTGTCAATTTCAACCCCTTTATCCTCCGCATCATGGGGATAAAGCCCCACATGGGCGATTTCCGGTTCAGTGTAAGTGCACCAGGGAATGATCAGGTCACTGAGTTTTTGCTTTCCCAGAAACAATGCATTGGAGATCACGATTCGGGCCGCCGCATCGGCAGCATGGGTGAATTTATATTTCATGCAACAGTCACCGACAGCAAATATTTTTCTGTTGGTGGTTTGCAATTTATCATTGACAATTATACCTTGACGATTGGAATCAACTCCGGCCTTGTCCAATCCCATGTTTTCAATATTGGGGATCCGCCCGATTCCCACTAAAATCGCATCAACCCCTTTGGTTTCTTCCTGGCCATTTTTTTCATAAACCAGGTATTTTTTGTTATCCCGTTTATCAACCTTCTTCAGATCTGTGCCCAATTCTACAGCGACACCATCTTTCAGTAATTGCTGATACACAATTTCTGCCGCGTCCCGGTCTTCCCTGGGCAGGATTTGGGCTTCCCGCTGAAAAATTGTGACCTTTACCCCTAAATTCTGAAAAGCCTGGGCCAGTTCACAGCCGATAGGACCGGCACCAATCACTGCCATTTTTTCCGGCTTTTCCGTCATATTAAAAATTGATTCATTGGTATGATAATCTTCTTTTTCCAGTCCCGGTAACACCAGTTCCCGCGGCCGGCCACCGGTGGCGATCACAGCTTTGGTAAAATTCAATTGTTGTCCGGTCACTTCCATACTATTTTTGGAGATGAATTTGGCATCTCCGAGAAAAACGTCGACACCCAATTCATTAAACCGTTTGACCGAGTCATTATCACTGATACGGGCGCGGTTATTCCGCATCTTTTCCATGGCTTCTTCAAAAGCTTTGGGATCACCAGTGTGATTCTTTTGCAGGGCAATTTTATTTTCTCTGGATGCCGCTATAATACTCTTGGATGGCACACAACCATAATTCAGGCAGTCACCGCCCATAAACCGGCGTTCTACCAGGGCCACGCTGGCGCCCAGTCCGGCAGCCCCGGCCGCTGTTACTAATCCGGCGGTCCCACCACCAATAACAACCAGGGAATAGTTATCCTTTGGATACGGATTTTGATAGTCCTGAGGACGAACATTATTTATTAATTTCTTATTGAATTGGTCCATGGGATGTATATCACTCATTATTTTCTCCATTTTTTGTTTTTGGATTGTCCCGATTGATTTTCTTTCTGGCAATATTGGCTAAAAAACCCAGAACGATCAGAATTACGATCACAGCAATGATTAGCACCCAGGGAATTCTTCCTTCCGCAATTGCAGTTGTAACAGCATCAGCGCCGACAACATAGAGAGCAGTCCCCGGCAACATACAGAGCCATGACCAGAAAACATAGACACCAAAGGGCACTTTAGTCAATCCAAAACCATAATTCAGCAGGTTAAAGGGAAATAAGGGCACCAGGCGGGTAATGGCGACAATGATCGCCCCGTGTTTTTCTGTCAGGGAATCCAATTTCCGGAATTTCTCTTTAGTCTGAAGCCATTGGGCCGTGGCATCCCGGGCAAAATACCGGGAAATTAAAAACGCGGCGCTGGCTCCCAATGTAGAAGCCACACTGACCAAAGCAGTCCCCATAATCGATCCGTAAAGCGCGCCGGCAACAACCGTCAGGGCTGATCCCGGAATCGAGGCAACAGTGGCGCCAATATAGATCAGAATAAACACCAGATACCCCAGCGCTCCCAATCCCTGAATCCAGTCTTTGGCAATGGAAAGTTTACTTCCCAATCCAAAAACTTTTGATAATATCAATACCGTAATTATAATCGCAATCAGCAGGATTGGCTTCCATAATCCCTTTCGCTTTTTCTGTTCAGTCATGTCAATCTTTCCTTTATTATTCATCGATTGCCCCCTGGCAGGAAGAACCGGCGCCGGCGGTACAGCAATAACAATGATTGCCCACCACAATTTCCCGGCTTTTCAAGGCCTGGAAATCAAATTTTGAAAGATGACTGGGCGCGCCGTGGTCTACCGGCATTTTCAGCATCTGGTTAAAATCACAGTCATACAGTGTCCCATCCCAGCCAATAGAGAGCGTACTCTTACACATCACATTTGCCAGCGCATGTTCATTATAAGCGTCAACCAGTTCAGTCATATAATCAACATAATTATCACTGCGAACCAGGTATTCCAAAAACCGTCCCACAGGACTATTGGTGATGGTAAACAAACTGTTGAACACAATGTCATAGGCCTCCTTCAGGTGGGTTTTATACTCCGATTCCAGAGCTCCCTGGCCTCCTGGTAAATAGGATCCCGCCGGATTATATACCAAATCAATTATGAGCCCGGAATTTTTTCCTCCATAGCCCAGATCATTCAACAGTTTGAGAGCTTTCAGAGATTTATCAAATACGCCATTGCCGCGAATTCTATCTACAATCGCACTCCGATAAGCCGGCAGCGAAGCAACAACTTCAACCTTATGGTCAGCAAACAATTTTGGGAAGTGCTGATATTCCTCTTCCAGCAATACCACCAGGTTTGTACGGACCAACAGCCGCCGGTTCAATTGACTCACCGCTTTGATAAACCACTCTAAATCAGGATGCATTTCCGGTGCGCCACCAGTCAAATCCACGGTACCAATCGAATATTCACGCAAAATATCCAGGCATTTTTCCAGGTATTTCCGCGCCATCACCTGTTCACTGTCAGGATGCGCTTCCACATGGCAATGTTTACAGGCGAGATTGCATCTGTGACCTAAATTAATTTGTAGAATCTCTATGTCATTCGCGCGAAGTTTTTCTTTAACTCTCTGACTAAATCCCTTTTGTCCGGGAATTTGCTGTAATATTTTTCGCTGTTCCAATGGCTGCATCTTACATCTCTTTCTTTTTAAAAATTTTCCGCATCTGTGTTGCATGAGCCAGGATATCACCGGCTGACATCGCTGCTCCCACGTGAACCGCCTCCATCATTTCGTCATTGGTAATTCCAATGGAAAGGCACTTATTTGTAAAGGCGTCAATGCAATAAGGACAATGGCGCACATGTGCGACCGTTAAAGCAATCAGCGATTTTTCCCGCTCCGAAAGCACTCCAGCAGAAGTGGCCTGGTTATAATATTCAAAAAATTTATTCCCCTCTGCTTCGGCATATTCCGTAATGTTTGGAAAATCTTTCAGATCTTTGGTTTCATAATAATTGCTCATAGTTATCCCTTTCTTGACTTTATTTCCTATCAATATAGTAGTAAATATGGTTTAAATACAAATATATTTGGCATTTTCCATTTAAATTCAACAAAACAACTTGAAAATAATTAATTAAGCATTTTATTCTGCCACCACTTTCCACACCCGTCCTTTGGCGGAATCGGTAATATAAAGCGAGCCGTCAGGCGCCATGGCAAGTCCCATAGGACGATATTCAGCCTCATAAGGACTCTTTAGATCCTCAGCGCCGGAAAAACCATTGGCAAAGGTTTCCCATTCTTTTACCGGTTCTCCCTTTTTAAAAGGAACAAACACAACCCGGTAACCGGCTTGTGGAAATGGCGCGCGATTCCAGGAGCCGTGAAAAGCGATGAATGCGCCGTTTCTATAATGATCTGGAAATTGATCACCGGAATAAAAAAGGAGATCATTTGGCGCCCAGTGCGCAGGAAATCCAATTAATGGATCTTCAGCCTCGGCACAGCGTCCGATTTTCTCGCCATCACCACCATACTCCGGTGCCAACACCTTTTTATTCTGGAAATGATCATAATAGCAATAGGGCCAGCCAAAGTCCGAATTTTCATGGATTCGAATAAATTCCTCGGCCGGAAGTTCAGCATTGTCCTTCTTCGTAAAGAGTTTCTTCCAGAGCGAATAGAGCTGATCACGGCCGTGCTGCACTGCGTAAAGGGTTCCATCAGCGGAATTCCAGTCGATAGCGACACAATGACGAAGCCCCGTAGCATAATGAAAAGCGTCAGATTGATGCTGACCGGGTAGATCGGCATCAAACCGCCATATTCCGCCATAATTTTCCAGCAATGGGCACGGATCCATGCCCGGTGAACCAGGTGTCCGCATATCTTCCTGACAGGCATTGGCCGGCGCACCGATATTGAGATAAAGATTGTCGTCACCGTCAAAGGCCATGGTCTTGGCGGCATGTTGGCGTTGGAGTGGCAATCCCCGCACAATCTGCTCAGGGCCTGTTTCCGGTAGTAGATTTCCATTCACGATTTTCATTCGAAAAACCGCGGTATCGGGCGCGAAGTAGAGCCAGGGGGATTTCCAATGTATGCCCGTCCCGGGCTGTTCAAAAAAGTACTCAATATCATCAGCAACATGGTCACCATCTCGGTCCCGCAGCGCCACAATACCTTTGCCATTCTTTAACTCCCGCAATGCTACATAAACATCGCCATTATCATTGACGGTAATGTGTCTGGCGCGACCCAGATTGTCCGCAAAAATATAGGCTTTAAAGCCCTTGGGTAGCACTAATGCTGTATCTATCTCTGCAGTGGCATAACTAAAGATTCCCATAGTTACCAACAGTATTCCAATAATTTTCTTTAAATTAATCACAATTCTCTCCTAAATTTTAAGAATCTGAATTTTTCATTTTTCTGTACCACTCTTTATCACTATAAAATTCGCTTTCACAGGTTTTACAAAATCCATGACTAAATTGGGCATTTGAATGGTTTTGGATATAGGTTTCCAGGTCTCATATCATATGACCAGTAATTAGAACAGTTATTTAGCCTAACATTATAAAATAGAGCTTGTATTAGAATTAATGTATTTATGTTAAAATGTCAATAAATCAGTACTACTGTGAAATGGAGATTAGGGCTGATTTTCTAATTCCAAATCAAATTCGGGCGCACCAATTGTCACAATGCCCAAATGTCCGTCAACAGTCACCAGGTCACCATTTCTAATGAGTTCAGCTGCCCCGGGCACACCATTAACGCAGGGAATCCCCATTTCCCGCGCAATGATAGCACCGTGAATCAGCATTCCACCCCGTCTTTCTATGATAGCCGATGCTAGCGGTACCAGGTGTGTCATATTGGGTTGAATGGCATCACACACCAGGACTTCACCGGCTTTGAAGTTGCCCAGATCTGCGGTGGTTTGAATCACTCGCGCAAGGGCAGAAGTCAATCCCGCTGCCGCCGGTTGCCCCACTAATTGCCGGGGTTTTTGTGCCGAATTCATTTTTTTTGTTTCATCTGCGGTTTCTCTTGGTAGCTGGATTGATTCTGTGGAGATCAATGCTTTGGCAATTAGGGGTGCATGATTTATTTTGATTCGGGTATCGGTTAATAAACGGTTTTCCTGTTTTAGTTTCACAACAGAAAGGTTAAGGGCTTTTAGTACCTGGCTTTCTACTTTTCCAATTAATAAATTATCATCATCTCGCAATTGCCAACTCAGACGTCCGATCTTCAAAATCTCTTTCGCTTCGTCTATTTTTTCTAACCCTACAGCTTTAAATAGTTTTTCTTCAAGCATTTTAGTATTTTTTCCAGCAGTTTCTTGTTTAATAATACCGGGATTGGCAATTTCAAGAATATTATTTAATAGGATCAATGGTTGATGACTAAGACGCTCCTGCTTATAGGAGACATCCATATAATTCGTCATTAAATTATTAAAATTAGCCAGAAAAACACGGCCCACTTTGGTTTTACCCAGAGCTACTTCAATACTATCCCATTTCTTTGATTCTTCTAATAAAGTCTGAAGTTCCATTTTTAGCCCAGGTGTGCTGATAAGATGTTTTGCCAGGTCTACAATTTTCTGGTTTCGGTCACCGGCAATCATTTTTTGACCCTTCAACAAGCCCACAAATTCATAAGGATCCTCGGGTTGAACCTCATCATTGTAAAAGGCTGCCAAATGACGGACACCATGAGCAAAGGGAATGAAATATTCTTTATAAATCTCTTTCCAGTCGATTAAATATTGATGCCACTCTAATAGTTTCTCTGATAATGTTTTATCATCCAATTGTTCAATAGGCTCAGCCGCCATTCGATTCCCTAATGACTCCAGTTCTGGTATTAATTCCCCGGCAACTTTGCGCGCCAAATCTTTCAGACGTTTTTGACCGGGACGCAGGGTCAGATAATAGGCTTTTTCCTCATTCTCTTCTTCGGTTGTTGTAATCGGGCGGGCTTGCAGCAGCGTAAAATTGTTCTTTGTACCGGTCCATTCGGTGTCAGCATGCCAGCCAAAAATATTTTCCAAATTTGTTACCATCGCAAAAATTTGACGAATATCGGCTATATCCAATAATTCCCGATAGGGAACCCGCTCCCCTTTCCGGTGGTTAATCAATTTCCCGCTATGGTTATCAAGTGTCCAGCGATCAGGATCAATGCTCCCATCGACTAAATTTTCACAGAGTCCGGGTACCGCTTCAATAAGAGATTGATTTGATTCCGGATTTCTGGGATCAAGTCCAAAAGCCACACCGGAAACCGGTTCCTGAATGAGTTCCTGAACTACCACAGCCATCGTGCTGCTCATGGGATTCAACCCCAATTCACGTTGATACAAAAGAGCCGCATCCGACCACAAGGATGCCCACACTTGTTTAATTGCTTTTAGCAGGTCTGATACAGTCTTGATACCAATAATAGATTCATGAAGACCAGCGAAACTGGCTGATGCGGAATCCTCTTTAGGTGATGATGAGCGGGCAACCAGTTTTTTGGAAAGGTCCAGTGACTTTGCTTGATTGATAATTGCATTTTTTAGATCATTTGGATATTCACCGGCCATAAAAGCGGACCGGATTCGCAGAGCGGCATCCCACATCTCTTCCCAGCGCATGTCGGCAAAACGCTTGCGCCCTAATTCAAACGCTATTTTTTCCTGTAGCCGGTTAAATCCGACGAAATCCCGGTAAGCATTAACTGTTATTACGAAGCCCCTGGGAATTTTATAGCCGGAAGTTGATAATCGGCTTAGCTGAAAGGCCTTGCCGCCAATCAATTTTTCATCAGCTGCGGTGATCTCCGCAAGAGATATGCAATACTTTTTCAGGGTGTCCACTGGGAGACCTCCTGGAACCGGCTGACATGAAAATACCGGATCACATCTATTCTAAACAGGGCTGTTGATTCGGCATCCAAAAATTCTGCCATGTACGGATGGCGCACTTTTAGCATTTTTTTGCCCATTTCATAATCTTCTCCTGCTTGTATCTCCTTTGCGGTCCCGGTGATAGTGACTCCCTCAATTTTTTTCATATCATGAGGATAATCGGAGCGTGTATCAACGACTAATGAGATGCGAGAACATTTGCTCAGCAGCATATATTTACGGGTAGCAGTTGGGGTGGTGAAAAAGAAATGTTTCAGGTTGTCAGTAAAAGCAAAAGCCACCAGCGAGCCGTAAGGCTGTCCATCGCCTTGAGTACACAAGATGGAAAAGGGTTGGCTGTTCAGCATTTTTCGTAAGTTCTGTTCAATATCAGTTCGCGAATTATTGACAGGGTTCCTATTATTTAACACAGGTTCATCTTTTGGAATCATAATCCCTCTTTTTTTTAATTTCATAATAAAGGTATTTAATAATAGGGGAATAATACAAGGCAGGAGAAATGAAATTGAAAAAATTTAGTAGCCGAAAAAAGTTCTCTTCTCTTTTTGGAGCGATCTAACCCGCTTATTCATATATCGGCGAAACACTGAAACAATCAGATGAATTAAAATCATTAGAGTAGAGTACGTTATAATTACTGCCATCGCTATCAACGATACATATATTGGTTTGAGAATTTTCATTGGTTGAGAAAACAATCTTTTCGCCCCTATCAAACCATTCCGGCGTATATAAATTGCACCGCACACCAAAATCAATTTGTCTGTATGAGTGAGTTTCGACATCCATGATCGTCAATAGCGAGCCTTTATGACCAAAGAGTATGTCTTTCCCATGAGGTGAAAATGTTTGATGATTAAAATATAAATTTCCTATATGAATATGAGGAAGCGTATCAATGTTCATAATTGGTGTTTGATTTTTGCCATCAATATCACATTGGTAAAGAACGACTTCTTCATCCAGGTCTTTGAGGGATAAATCATAAATTATGGTTTGTTCATCAGGAGAAATATCAAATTCAAAAATTCCTTTGTCCTTTATATTTAAAATCTGTTGGAAACCGGTTCCATTATCATTAATACGGCAAAGTTGGTAATTATTATTCAGGGAATCTTCTATATCTGCAAGGAAATAAAT
>CAYTLS010000023.1:0-10687 GCA_964438745.1 uncultured bacterium | reverse complement strand
AAATGAGGTCTGGTTGTTCGGAGAATTGCCACTTTGGGGTCTCATTCCAGAAAAAGATACGGGAATAAAAATTCATCATATTGTCGTCATTGCCTTCCCTTGGTCCATCATAATTCCGGTAAACACCGACACCGGATTTGCAGACAGAAATGTGCCGGGCATTGAAATTCCGGCTGGTGATGGCGGCGTAAGTTTGATAGTAATTTTCAGTAGTGGGTCCGAATTCACCCTGCTCATATTTTCCTTCATTGCCATAACCACAGGTAATAGAGTCTCCGATGTATTCGATCAATTTCGTTCGTTTATTTTGAGTGGTGACTAAATCCGCATCTGTGTCCAGTACAAATCCAAAGAATTGTGTTTTACCAAAGATCAGTTCCGTGCGTTTGAAGAGTTCGATTTCGTGAGTTGTGTTTTCCAGGCCAGTGGCCAGTTGATAGGTCTTTTTGCCTTTGGTCACATACAGGGTGTCGACCACATTGCCATCCAAAATAATATTATAGTAATTCTCACCCTGATCATCATCCAGAATAGCAGAAATCGATGTGCCGGTGAAGCAGGTGCGAATTGAGACGCCGGAATAAGAAAATTTTGGTGCCTCGCGATTGCTGAAATCGATTCGGCCGTTGTATTCGATTAAATCGTTGTCCGGTGTAATAATATTTGGTGTTGCTGCGAAACTAAGTGTCATTAATAATAGTCCTGAGATTATTTGTTTCATAATATTCGTTCTTTTTGTTTTGACAAGATTATTAAAATACGTGAAGGAAAGCAAGATTAAATTGTATTCAAAAGTGATTTGTAAAAAACATTCATAAATATAAGTGCTTGTATACCTTCAGCACACGTTTACCATAGTCTGTTTTTGACGATTTAAAGAACTGATCGATAGTAGTTTCGTCGATAATTTTACCATCCTTCAAAATGATAATCCGGTCGGCGAATTTCTTTAAAATTGCGACATTATGCGTCACCAGCAACAGGCTCATTTTTTTATCGGACACGAGTGAATTGAGTTGCTCAATGAATAATTCCTGCAATTCAGCATGTATAGACCGAAAGGCCTCATCCAGAATGATAATTTTCGGCTGTTGTGCAATCGCCATCGCCAGACCTAACCGTGTTAATTCACCACCAGACAATTGGCTGGGATATCGTTTAATGATTTTTTGGGGATCAGTAAAGCCTACTTTTTTCAATAAATCCGGAATATTATTCTTAGTTGAAAATAATTTGAATTGCGTCCAGACTGTAAGCATGGGGTTCAAACTGTTAAAAATATCTTGAAACACCAGGGCAATGGATCGACCACGGATTTTTTGAAGGGTTCTTTCATCGGTCAGATCATAAGTTTTTTCTCCATGGGAAAAGTTCAGTTCTCCTGAATATGATAGATTGGTGGCCTTTAATCCCAACAGCGTCTTGCACAAAAGACTCTTCCCGCTGCCGGAACCGCCAAATACAGATAGTTTTTCAGATTCATAAAGATTAAAAGAGACATCTCTTAGTAGGTATCGTTGTGACTCTTTCACTTTGATGGTTAGGTTTTTTGTTTCCAGTATTGGGTTATTGCTCATATTTACTCCACCTGGAAAATTGATTATTTGTAATTTTGTGAACCTGATCATTAAAATATTGAACCAGTGGTAATTTATGAGTGATGAAGATAATTGACAGCTGATAAGTCTTTTGTATGTTTAAAATTATTTCCAGTAATTTTTGTTCATTGATAATATCCAACGAAGAAAAGGGCTCATCAAGTACCAGAATCTGTGGCTGAGTGGTGAGGGCCCGTACAAAAGCCAGGCGTTGTAATTCTCCGCCACTGACTTGATGTGGATATTTATGGATAATATCAATTGGTAATTCTACAAGATTGAGATTCTCATGAAGGAATTTTACTTTTCCGGATGGTGACATTTTTTGATTAAATCCGATTAGCAGGCTTTTTCTGAGAGTGATCAAAGGATTAAAACTTTGTCTGTAATTTTGAAAAACAGGCTGTATGGAGCGGCGATAATTTTTTTTCTCCTTTGAATTAATTTTTCCAATGTCAGTATCGTAAAACAGAACCCTTCCTGATTTTATTGAATGTATTCCCAGCAAGGTTTTCATCAATGTGGTTTTACCGCTGCCGGATTCACCGACAATAGATATGGACCTATTCTTGGGTAATGTAAAATTGATATCTTTCAAAAGAAAGGAAGGATGCCCTCTAAAATTGAAATTTTGGTGCATGATTTTCAGATTTTTTACTGTCAGTATTACGCTGCTCATTTTTGAAACCTTGCTTTATTGATCACATCTTTTAAACCGTCACCCAATAAATGAAAAGCCATTACTGTAATAAGCATAAAGAAGCCGGTTTGCAGTATCAGGGAGTAATTGTTGATTGGGTAAGTTCTGGCCTGATTTAGTAATGTCCCAAGGCTGATTTGTGGTGCTTGGACACCCAGGCCTAAAAAGGATAGACCGCTCTCAATAATGACCATGGAACTGGTTTGTAAAGCAAAAGCGGCGCTGACGATACTGATAATATTGGGAAGCAGAATAGTGTGGAATATTCGAAAAGGGTGAATTCCCTGGCAAAGGGCTGCCTGGTAATAGAGTGAACCTTTGATGGTTTTAATTTCTGTACGGATGATTTTGGCCGGCTCCATCCAGGACAATATTGCCAGCACAAAGATAAACCGAAGGAATGAGAAATTCGTAAATCCAAGCATCAGGATAAAGACAAAGAATTTTGGGAAAGCCAGAAAAATATCACTGAAGCGCATCCATAGAAAATCTGTTTTCGTGTTACTCAGCCCACTTGTCACACCAATGATCAAACCAATAAAAATAGAAAAAAGAGAGGCTGACAGGCTAATCAATAGCGATTGTCGCGTGGCAGTTAGCAAGCGAACAAAATTGTCTCTACCCAGGTTGTCAGTCCCCAGCAAGTGCCGAAAGCTTACAGAATCAAAGGTGTTGGAAAGATCCTGATGCGTTGGGTCAATTTTCATTACCCCTGGTAAAATAAAACAGAATAATAAGATACTTATTAATATTAGTCCGGCAGAGCGACACCGTTTATTGCGCCATATTTCATTGCAGATAAGTTTCATCGGGCAGATCGCTCCTGGTTTGGGGATTGATCATAACAATTATCAATTCCAATAGCGTATTTAACACCATTACCAACAGAAAGGTAATCGCCGCGCCGCCCATAATCAGGGGCATATCACGAGCGGTTGCCGCCTGGACCAAGGTGCGCCCCAGTCCCGGAATAGCAAAAATGTATTCAATGGTAACGGACCCACTGAATATTATCGGAGTGATAGTTGTCAGCAATGCCAGAAAATGGGGTATAAGGTTTGGGATCACATGATAAAAAATGATTTTTGTTGGTGGCAACCCAAAGGCTTTGGCTGCCAGAATGTGTTCGCTATCCAATATTTTAATTAATTCATTTTTGAAGTATTTGTAAAAGTAGGCGGCCAGACCCAACCCCAATGAAAAGGAAGGTAAAAACAGGTGGTGCAGCATTCCTGCTATTTGTCGCAGTATACCAATGTTTTCTGTTCTATATAAAAATAGTTGTGATGAGGGAAACCAGCCAAATTGCAGGGAGAAAAACTGGAGCAGAAACAAGCCCAGCCAAAAAGCGGGTAATGAGAATAATAGAACCATAATAAAAGATAGAATATGGTCTGTTTTTGAATGGCTGTGCAGGGCGGAGAGCAGGGCGGTGGGAAATCCTATCAAAAGTCCCCAAAATGTTGCCAGTAAAATCAATCCAATTGTCGGTTTGAGAGATTGAAAAATTATAGATGTTACCTCCCGGCCGGATTGTAGAGAATGACCAAAATCAAGCACTGCCGCGTTTTTTAACCAACTGAAAACCTGCTGAATAAGGGGCTGGTTTTCACTATATAGATGCTCTAGCTGACGCTGTCTTTCAATATTAAAACCGGTGGAAAGAAATTTTGTGGTGGATGATCCGGGCACAATTTTAACCAGTAGGAACAACAGGATAATTCCTGCGATCAACATTGAGACCATGACAATTAATCGGTATAATATAATTTTTTTCATGGTATCATAGACTAAAGTCTTCAATAAATTTCATTGTAGAGAGCATGGATACGTTGACATTGCTGACACGCTGATGATACAGGAATATTTTTTTTCTGGCAAATAGCCAGGTATAAGGTTTGTCATGAGTTAAAATATTGATCGTTTTCTTTAGGTGAATATTGTATTCTTGGATAGTTTCAGATTTCAGCATGGCCTGACTTTGCTGATCAAATTTTTTCGAGTAATAGCCGGTGAGATGAAAAGGGTGCAGATATTGTGAACTATGAAACAAGGAGGTGAAATCCGGTTTGATGCCGGCGTTCCAGCCGATCAATACAGCGTCAAATTTTTTATTGGGAATAATATCCGAAACCAGGTAGTTGGCTTCTACCACCTTGGGTATCATTTTGATGTTGATCTTTTGGAATTCCTGCTCCAGTATCATCAATATCTGTTCACGAAAACTATTTCCGGCATTGGTGTACATGGTAAAAACAAACTCTTTTCCGTTCTTTTCCAAAATGCCATCATTGTCACTATCCTTCCAGCCCTGATCCATTAATATTTTTTGTGCTTCCCGAAGGTTGCTTGTTTGGCCAGTAGATTCCTGGTTAGTAACAAAATCACGAAATAGAATATGCGGTGCATTGATCGGCTTCAGTAGGTCAAAATCCATTTGCTGACAGATTATTTGTTTATCAATAGCCAGGGAAAGGGCTTTTCTGATTTCCCTGTTCCCAAATAGAAAATGGGGTGCTATCCGGGGAATTGTTTTTTTCGGGGCTTTGGGAATGTCTCCGCGATATTTTCGGAAACTTTCGCTATCTACTAAATTCCAGCCAATGAAATCATAATCCTTGCCGGAATATTTCAGCTGAATAATAGAATCCTTTTTAGCATTTAATTTATTGATGTAGCCGGGGGGAATATCATTAATAATGTCAATTTCTCCGGCTTGTAATTGTCGGCTCAGCACATAGGGTTCCGGTATGATGTTGAAGATAATGGTCCGAATGATTGGCTTGCCGGGCTTGAAGTAATTCTCATTTTTTTTCAATACAATATATTGTTGGGGAGTCCAGTCCTCTAATTGATAGGGACCGGTTCCCACAGGGGAATGGCCAAAATCTGAATTGAATAATTCGGTTGCCGGAATTGATTCCAGACGGTGCTTCGGTAAAATCACTCCCTCCACCGCATCCATTACCATAAAGGGGGTCTTTTTAGAGAACAAAAACACAACAGTAGAGTCATCCCTGGCCTGAACATTATGAATATTTTGTTTGAAAGAAATGCCATCCCAGGCTACCGCTTCATTGGTTTGCAATTGGTAAGTGAAAACAACATCATCGGCACTAAACTTTTGCCCGTCATGCCAAAAGACGTCTGTACGCAGGTGAAATGTTATTTTCAGGCTGTCATCACTAAAATGATAGCTGCGGGCCAATTCCGGTGCAAAACTTTGCAAATCTTCATTCATTTCCAATAAATGATTGAAAAGAGCATAATTGACATCATTGGAAACGCTGCTTAACGGAAAGAGAGGCATCAGGTTTTCCGGTTCATTGCGTATACCAATTCTTAAGATGCCGGTTGTTTCGCTTCGGTCGGTTTTTGCACAATTTATTAATAGAAAAAAGGCAATGATAATGATTAAATTTTTTTGATTCATTTAGGGGTATCGGCTTTTACTGAATTAATGATTTTTTTGATGTAAATATTGATTTTATCCCGTGTTAAAGGCGGACAGATAATATGATCAAAAGTACGGCAGAAAAGAGTTTGTTCCTCCTGGGAAAGAATCATTTCCGGTATAAGAACGGTTATCGTGTTTCGTTTATATTGCTTCACTTTTTGGGCGATTTTTAGTCCCTTCATTTCCGGACTTTTCAGATTGGTTATAAAGATGAGCGGCCGTATTTGCTTGAACATTTCAAGGGCTTTGTCATAATGTTTATATAGTTTAAGTTTAACGTCATAACTGCTGCAAATGCTTTGTATTAATTCCTGTTGAACATCATTGCCGGACACGGAAAAGACGGAGATTTCTGTAAAATCATTAGAGACGGAAACGCTCTTGGGTTGTCTCACCGGATCCAGCGCCGGAATTTTAATCGTAATAGTGGTGCCCCCGCCAATAATGCTTTCCACGGAAATAAAGCCATTGTGCCGTTTAATGATACCATAAACTTCACTCATACCCATTCCTGTACCTGCTTCACCTTTTGTGGTAAAAAAGGGATCGAATATTTTCTCCTTGACTTCATCAGCCATACCGATGCCGGTATCGCGAAAGGTAATATGGGCAAAATTATTTTTTTCTGTGGAATTGATCTTGATCAGACCACCGTCGGGCATGGCATCAATTGCATTAAAAATTATATTGGCAAAACAGTTGCGCAGATCAGACTTGATTCCTTTTATGAACAAATTATTTTCAACAGTCAGAATGGGCTCAATAATGATTCCCTGGTTTACCGATTCAATTTTCCATTTGGGTTCGGTAATTTCCTTGACCTCAAGGAGTAATTCCTTGAGATTGATCGTGACCTTTTTTTCATCGCTTTTGTGTTTTGCGAAATCCTGAATTCCCCTGATTTTTTCCGAGCCGTCATAGATGGCTTTTTTGATCAGGGTGAGATGTCGTTGCATCTCATCGTTGGTTGTCTGTTTCTGAATCATATTGACGCGGCCGCTAATGATCGTAAGAATGTTATTGAAATCATGGGCAACACCGCTGCTGATGCGGCCCAAAGCCGACAATCGTTTTACTTGTGAGGACTTGTTATCAATCGCCTTGGTGGCGGAGATATTGCGACAGGTGGCAATAAAAAATTCCGGAGCTCCAGCCTCATTTGTGACTGGAAAGAGCCGTTCTTCAAAATATTCATTGAGATCTTTATCGAAATAAGAATAAGGCAAAATTTTTCCTGATTCGAGAGTGGCTGCCAGGGGACAGGCATCGCAGGATCTGTTACGATTTTTCAGAACGTCAAAACACTTGTAACCCTTGATTTTTTCCCCTTTGCCCAGGATAATATCGGCGGCCCGGTTGGAGGCTAAAATTGTATGATCAAGATCGCAAAGCAAAATGATGTCAGTTATAATATTTTGAAGTTTAGAAAAAATTTCTTGATACTTCTTGTGATTAAAATCGGTCATCTCTGTTCCATTTTTTTCAGGAGTTTTCAGAGTATTAAAATATAAAAAAAAAGCTAAAAGACAAACGTCTTTAAGCTTTTTTATTGAAAAATGGTGAACCTTGTTAAAGTTTGTCGATTAATTTATCAACCTCTATGACCCTAAGGGTACTGTCACAGAGAGAGAAACAATCTTTTGCCCGTGAAAAATATTCCCGTGCTTGTGTTTTCTTTTGTTTGTCAAAGTAGAGATTGCCAAGGGCAATGTAGGTTTCCCCCAAATTCAGCTGGTTGTTATTGATTTTGTTGATTTTGATGCTGTTTTCCAGATAGGAAACAGCGACTTTTTCGTTCCCTTTCATGCGGAACAGAATTCCCAGCGCCCGGTAAGTATCGGCAATACTCAATTTATCACCAATTTCAGAAAACAGCGTAAAAGCACTGGTCAGCAGAGCCATGCTACTCTGTTGCTGTTCATTGTAGATCAACACTTCTCCTTTGACCAGGTAATAGAGGGCTTTTAAAAATTTATTTTCTGACTCCTCAATTATTCTGGCCGCTTTGATCAAAAAGTTTAATGCCTTTTGGTATTCCTTTTTGAGTTTATAAGTGCTGGCGATATTGATGTTTACCTTACCTGTCAATGTTTTTAAATTATGGGTTTCTGCATACTCTTTTACAACAAAATATTTTTTCAAAGCTTTTTGGGTATCTCCGATCACGAAGTAGTAATTCCCCAGGTTTATATCACAATTTATGATCAGGTCATTTAACAGATGTTTTTTTGCAATTTCGCGTGCCTCTTCAAACAGCTTTTTGCCTTTATTATAAAATCCTTGTTCGACAGTTAAAATACCGATTGAATTTTTGATCTTGGCAATGCCTGCAAAGTCTGCTAAGGACTCATACTGTGCCAGGCTTTTGTCAAAATAGTGCTGCGACTGTTCAAAATCATTCTGATAAAAATAGATTTCCCCCAGTGTTCGGTAAAGCGACGCTTTGTTTGTTTCACTGAGATATTGTTCATAAGCCTTGAATAAAATATCGATCAATTCCCGGGAATAGATTAATTCCCCGTGATCAAAAGCGATTGTAATTAGGTCCAGTATGAATTCTGTATACTTGGTATCAGGAAGTTTTTTCGCTGCGAAATAGGTAATGGTGTCAAAGTCTATTTTTCGCGTTGCGTTTTTTATATCCCTTTCAGGAACCAGGCTCTGGTAATCTTCCTTTTTCCAGATATTATTCAAATATCTTTCACGTTCCTGCTTCAATTCTAAAATTTTTGCAACAAAGGAAGCGCCGCAATATTGTTCAGAAGCAGCTAAAATATTCTTTAAAAGATTTTGATTATTCAATGTTCTTCACTTTCTTTTTTTTGTTTTTAGAAGCCCCAACCAAATCTTGTAAAATGATCAATTTCTGCTGTTACGATTTCTTTTTCTGAATCTACTTCAACATCGGGAATTTCGACCCACAAACCACTGGCTTCATCATACCAGAATGCACGTATTTCATTATATTCGTTTTGATCGTCCACCTTGATTGCAGCGAAGGGTAATTCAATGGTAACCGGTTTGGTGAATTGCTGACTGGGCAGAAATTCAATGCCGGCGAAATTATCGTCTGTGATTGTCAAACAGGCCTGTATCAATCGCTCATCTTCTAAAAAAGCGTTGGCCGGTACGGTTAGTTTACAACCGTGCATGTCAGCAGTTGCTAATACACCGCCAGCCTTGGTAAAAGTTTTTTCGCTGACACTTGTTTTTTCCAGTGTATTCAGGCTTTCAGTTACTTTTTTGTCCCACTGAATAAATTGGATTTCACTGGCAGCTATTCCTTGGCCGGATACCTCAGGGGATGTGATACCGGTGTCACTACAACCGGTTACTAAAATAAGTGCCGCGGAAAGGGCTAACAACGAGGTTAGTAATACTTTGGTTCTTGCATTCATTTTGAACTCCTTTTCATAATAATTGATTTTTTGTGCCAATCGCTATTAAACAAATGCAATGCCATGGTTTTAATATATTGTAAAATAATGATTTGTAGTAAAACTATGGTTTTAAAAAATTGTTATAAACTGGTCAATATTAGCCATAACTGGTTCAAATTATCCAAATTTGGTGTCTTTTCCATCAATTTTATACTTTTTCATGCGATATTTCAATTTTGAGCGTGAAACTTTTAATATTCCGGCCGCTTTGGTTTGGTTGCCGGAAGTTTCGGTTAGAGTGTCTATGATCAGTTGTTTTTCCATTTCATCCAGTGATAATTGGCCGGGTGAAAAAGTGTTTCCCGACATTTGATCAAAGGCGGTTTTTTCATAAAAAATGCTATCACGGGTCAGGAAGTCACCGTCTTCAAATAAAACAGCCCGCTCAATTTTATTTTTCAATTCGCGTACATTGCCGGGCCAGGAATAATTTTTTAACGAAACTTTTGCCTCATTGGTGATCCCGGCAATAGATTTTTGGAATTTTTGACGATAATGGTTTAAAAAATGGTCTGACAACAACAAAATATCATCGGGTCGCTGGCGAAGTGGCGGGATATTTATCGCGGCTACATTGATGCGATAATAGAGGTCTTTGCGAAAGTCATTTTCCATGGTTAATTCTTCCAGATTCTTGGAAGTCGCACACAGAAAGCGGACATCTATCGGGATCTCATTCAGGCCCCCGATTCTGCGAATTTTTCGCTGCTCCAGCACTTTTAATAATTTTGCTTGTAATCCTAAGGGCATATCGCCAATTTCATCGAGAAAAAAGGTTCCGCCATTAGCCATTTCCAACAACCCCTTTTTGGTTTTCAGAGCACCGGTAAAAGCACCCCTTTCATGTCCGAAAAGTTCCGATTCCAGAAGTGTTTCCTGGATCGCACTGCAATTGATCTCAATGAAGGCATTCTCTTTCCGGGAACTCTGAAAATGAAGAGCGCGGGCGACCAGTTCTTTGCCGGTGCCGGTTTCGCCTTTGATCATAATTGTGGTATCATTGGATCGACTTAATTTATTGATATATTCGTGAACCTGCAGGATTTCATAACTGTTGCCCAGGATCACTTCATCATTATATGTATTGCTTTTTATATTTTTGATAGTTAAATATGTATTAATTGTCTTTTCAAGTTTATCAAAATCAAAGGGTTTAGTGATATAGTCACAAGCGCCCATTTTTATTGCTTTGACAGCCGATTCGATTCTTTTTTGACCGGAAATGATAATGATATTCAGATCTCTATCCTTTACTTTTTCTAAAAATTTGAATCCATTCATCCCCGGCAGGACAAGATCCAGTAATATAATGTCGGGGGTAATATGGTTCAAATCACGCAGCGCATTTTCAGATTTTTCATAAGCATAGAATTGGAAATTTGTATTGCTGAGATTTTCCTGGATTGTGCTGATTATTTTAGGTTCATCATCAATTATAAAAATTTTGTTCATTTGGATTTTATTCCTGAGTTAAGGTTAATTATGTGAAACG